>NC_015677.1:300000-565000 GCF_000215705.1 Ramlibacter tataouinensis TTB310
CGAACGGCCAGGGTCCGTACTGGCTGGTCTCGAAGCTCGCCGCCCGGCGCCCGTTCGCCGCTAGCCGCTTTTCTGCCTCGAAGAAGGGCATGTCGAAGGGGTGTATGCGGCTGCCGCGGCACGCCGACCAGAACTGTTCGAAGTCGCTACCGCAGTACACCTGGGTATTGTCTCCCGTGGTGCTAAAGGCGTCAACGCCAGAGCATCGGCCGCGTGCCGAAGCCCTCGCCAAAGTTCGCAGGCAACAAGGAACTCGCGTCCTTGGGCGCTGCTATCCGCGCGGCTCGCGGGGAGGTCGGCCTATCGCAGGAAGCCCTAGCCGCCGAGGCAGAGCTCGGCCGTGGCTATGTTGGTGGCATCGAGCGGGGAGAGCACAACCTCACACTCATGAACCTTTCCAGGATCGCAAAAGCCTTGGGCAAGCGGCCTTCCGTCTTGCTTGCGGCTGCCAGCTTGTGAAAAGTGGGTGGGGCGCGCGGTACTTTAAACAGCATAGAGCGGAATCGGTGCAGCGCAGCTCGTGGCGGCGCCGCGATCCCCGAGCGTCCAGTTGCTCATATTTTTATAGCGCCGGGAAACATCGGATACTCGTCAGGGGTTTCAGAAACCCCCGAGAGCTGGTCGAAACCCCTGCGAAACCCCTAACGGTACGCGGATGTCAGCGAATGACGGCGCACGTGCGCGGATAGCAATCCAGGGTTTCTATAGTAGAAGGAAATAGACCGGGAGGGTCTCGACACACCGTCGCGAACGGTGGCGAACATGGAAGGTGGCGCGGCTGGCGGGGATCGAACCCACGACCCTTGGCTTCGGAGGCCAATACTCTATCCACTGAGCTACAGCCGCATTCGGGATGCGAGCCGCATTATCGCCCATGCGGCCCGCCTCGCCGCCGCAAGGCCGGGCAGACCGGCCGGCACGGGGGCGCCGTCTATAATCTAAGGTTGTTTTCAAAGCCCCGAATCACTTGAGGACGCCATGAGCGAGAGCATGCAGGAAGCCAACCATACCGGCCCGATCAGGACGCCCAAGCAGCTGTTGTGGGCCGTGCTGTTCTCCTTCCTGGTGCCCGTGTTCATCATCATCGGGCTGGTGGCCTACGTGACCTCCGACAACAAGCCCGCCGGCAGCACGCGCGCCGAGGCGTATGCGCTGGGCGGCCTCACGGCGCAAGATCTCAGCCGCGGCGTGGCCGAGCGCCTGCAGAAGGTGGGCACCGTCGAGATCCGCGACGCCAACCGCCCGCTGGCCAACGGCGAGACCGTGTTCAAGGCGCAATGCGCCAGCTGCCACGTGGCCGGGGTCGCCGGCTCGCCCAAGCTGGGCGACACGGCCGCCTGGGCCGCGCGCATCCGCAGCGGCTTCGACACCCTGGTGACTTCCGCGCTCAAGGGCAAGGGCGCCATGCCCCCGCAGGCCGGCGGCGACTTCGAGGACGTGGAGATCGCGCGCGCCGTGGCCTACATGGCCAATTCGGCCGGCGCCAATTTCGCCGAGCCGCAGCGGCCCGCCGCCGGCGCCACGGCCGACGCGGCACCGGCCCCGGCTGCCCCGGTGGCCGTCGCAGCGGCTCCCGCGGCTGCTCCCGCCCCGGCGGCCGCAGCGGCACCGGCTCCCGCGGCAGCGCCTGCAGCGACGGTGGCCGCCGCCGCGGGTGCCGGCGAAGCGCTCTACAAGCAGGCCTGCGCCGTCTGCCACGTGGCGGGTGTCGCCAACGCCCCCAAGTTCGGCGACAAGGCCGCCTGGGCGCCGCGCATCCAGCAGGGCCTGCCGGTGCTGGTGGGGTCCGTCATCAAGGGCAAGGGCGCCATGCCCCCGCGCGGCGGAGCCGCCAATGCGTCGGACGCCGACATCCGCGCGGCCGTCGAGTACATGGTCAACGCCGCCAAGTAAGGCGGTTTCAGGCTGGCCGTGCAACGCGGCCGGCCGCCGGACTCGGCACATAGCCGAAGCGGGCCGGCATCTCTTCGGCGGGCTGCTCCTGCGGCACCCACACCCCTTGCTCGACGGCGTCGGCGGCCAGGTCCATGTCCAGGCTGTGCACCAGGCCGAAGCCGATGTCGGTGTCCAGGTAGAGCCGGCCCTGCTGGTCGAGGAAAGCCGCCCGGGCCCGGGCGGGACGGCCGGTGTGGGCGGCCACCGAGAAACCCGTGTGCAGCCGCCAGACCAGCGGCGTCGCCTCCAGCTCCACGTACACCCGCTGCGGCCCGTTCTGGAAGAACCACTGGCCCTGGGCGTCGCGGTCGTAGTTGCGGTGGATGAACTCGATCAGCTTCTCGTGCCGCAGCAGCGAGCCCTTGGCTTGCGGAAAAGGCCCGGCCGCCTGCGCGCGGTCGTCCCGCATGTACCAGTTGCCGCGCGCGTCCAGGCCCAGCCAGCCGTAGCAGTGCGGGACGTTGGGCCACTTGGCCATGGCCTGGCGGACGATGTCATCCATGTAGACCCATTATGGGAAGGCCGCGGGCCTGGGCGTCAGCGCAGAAACGCGTCGTAACCTGTCTTCAGGATCAGCGCGCTGACCACGGCGATGAAGACCACCCGCACGAAAGCGGCGCCGTGGCGCAGCGCCAGGTGCGTGCCCATCAGGCTGCCCGCCACGTTGGCCAGGGCCAGGGCCAGTGCGTAGTGCCACCAGACATGGCCCTTGAGCGCGAACAGCGCGAGCGCGGCCAGGTTGGTGGCGGTGTTGAGCAGCTTGGCCGCGGCGGACGCGTTGAGGAAGTCATAGCCCAGCCAGCGCACGAACAGGAACACGAAGAAGCTGCCCGTGCCCGGCCCGAAGAAGCCGTCGTAGAAGCCCAGCGTCAGGCCGATGCCGCAGGCCACCAGCCGCTCGGCACCCGGGGCGAGGCGCGGGGCGTGGTGGCGCCCCAGCTCCTTTTTCACCAGCGTGTACGCCAGCACGCCCAGCAGCACGAAGGGCAGCAGCTTGCGCAGGAAGTCGGCCGAGACCACGGTGACGGCCCAGGCGCCGGCGAAACCGCCGGCCAGGCCCGCCGCCGCGGCCGGCAGCAGCGCACGCCAATGCAGATCCACCCGCCGGCTGTACTGCAGCGCGGCCATGGCCGTGCCCCAGACCGAGGCGCCTTTGTTCAGGCCGAACAGGCTGGCGGGATGCGTCGTCGGGAAGATCGCGAACAGCGCCGGCACCAGGATCAGGCCTCCGCCGCCGACGATCGCGTCCACGAAGCCTGCCAGCAGCGAGGCCAGGGACATCAGCAGCAGTTCCATGCAACCGATTGTCGCATCCGGCTGTGCTTCGGATTTGATAGCAATGCAGCCAGGCCGCGCCGGGCACCGAGCATCCCCTGCCGGAAAAACAAAAGGCGCCCCCAAGGGCGCCTTTTGAGCCTGCATCGCTGTCTTCGAGGCCGGCCGATCTTTTGATGTTCTGTCGAGAGTTTGTCTCCTCGGACCCTCGCCTTCGAGCGCAAGCGCTGTTGCGAGTGGCGTGACTCTACGAGTTCGCACTGCCTTAGTGCATCAGGACTTTCCCGGGCTTCTCGTCAAGACCCCGATGATGCGAAAGCGACACCTCTGGTGACGTCAAGGATGAGCATCTCTATAGTGGACGCGGCCGCCCGTTGGGCACGGCATTCACGATATCGAGGAGGTCTTCCATGCGTTTCATCCGGACCGCGGCTGCATTGCTGCCCGCTTTCTTCTTGTTGGCCTGTGGCGGCGGTGGGGGCGGCGGCGACGGCGGCGGCACCAACAGCCCGACGGCCGCGGCCGTCACCATCACCGAGTCCAACGCCATGGCCGTCAGCGCCGAGGCGGTGGGCAGCGTGAGCAACACCGAATCCGCGCAGGCTGGTGCCGGCCTGGCTGCGGGCGTGCAGGTCGACCCCGCCTCCGGTGGCGGCAACGGCGCCACCCGGAAGCTGGCCCAGTCGCTGCGCGCCGTCGCTTCGCTCGCCCGGCCGACCGCGGGCGTCGCCACCGGCGTGGCGGTCGACCAGACGGAGGCCTGCCCTGCGGGCGGCACCCTGCGCACCAGCGGATCCATTTCCAACCCGGAAGCCGGTTTCACCGCCGGCGACAGCATCAGCACCGTGGCCGACAACTGCCGCTTCGACGACGGTGCCGGCGGCATCGCGATGACCATCAACGGCAGCTTCAGCCTGACGGTCCACAGCGGCACCCTGGGCGGCATGCCGCCATTCAATGTGTCCTTCAGCATCAGCATGCGCAACTACTCGGTCAGCGACGGCACCGAGACCATCGTGTTCAACGGCGACAGCCGCTTCGACTGGGTGGCCAACAGCGACACCGACCAGACGATCACGGTGAGCGGCAGCGCCTTCGCCAGCGCCGCCGGCGACCGTCCCGTGGTGTGGAAGAACTACAGGCAGACCCTGGTCGTGAACGGCCTGGCGGCCAGCTCCGACCTGGACGCGACCGTGGAGACCACCAACCCGCGCGTGGGCGCCGGAACGGTCAGCTATGTGATCACCACGACCACGCCCCTGGCCATGGACGGCAGCGGCCGCATCACGGCCGGCCGCATCACCGTGACGGGCGCCAACAACTCGGCCGTGGTCCTGGCCGTGACGGCGCCCGACACGTTCAGCGTCCAGATCGACACCAACGGCGACGGCGGCTACGAGAAGACCCAGACGGTCACCCTGGCCGAGCTGCAGGCGCAGCTCTGAGCATGGGGGCCGGCCAGCGCCCGCGGCGCGCAGGGTTCGCCGCCGGCTGGGTGCTGGCATTCGCCGGCGCGGCGATGGCGCAGGCGCCCGAGCCGCCGGTGCTGCAGTGGAACGCCGCCGCCGGGGCGACCCAGCGGCGCCTGTTCGAGGAGTCGGCCACGGGCGAGCGCCTGCTGGCCGAACGCGGCGTGATGGGGCGGGTGGAGCTCGGCGCGAGCTTCGCACCGGCCAACGGGCCGGCCTTTGCCGCCGAGGCGGGCTGGGCCGCCGGCCGCCTCGACTACGACGGCCAGACCCAGACCGGCGCTCCCCTGCAGACCGCTTCGCGCCACCACGATGCCGACCTCACGCTCTTGTGGCGTCCCGGGCCTGCAGGGTCCTGGGGCGAGGCCTGGCTGCTGCTGCAGGGCGCCCGCCAGCACCGCGACATCGAGTCGATCGGCCGGGTCACCGGGCTGGTCGAGACCTCCTGGCTGCTGATGCCAGGCCTGCGCTGGCGCGGTCCTGCCGAGGCGGCCCGCGGCTGGCGGCTGTGGCCGCAGGTGGAGGCGCGCGTGAGCGCCTACCACCGCCTGGAGGTCGACTTCAACGGGCTGTTCGACGACGCCCGCCTGGACGGAGGCCGGCGCTGGGCCTTGGCGCTGGGCGTGGACGCGCAGGCGCCGGATGCGGCCTGGCGCCTCGCGCTGCGCTGGACGCGGGCCCGGCAGGTGGTCAGCCAGACCCGGACGCTGTACCGCAACGGCGCGCCGGTGGGCACGGTGCGGCAGCCGCGCCTGGGTTACGACGACCTGACGCTGACCCTGAGGCGCGATTTCTAGGCCGCCGTGGCACCTGCCGCGCGCCGCACCCACTCGGCCGCCCTCTCCGCCATCATCAGCGTGGGCGAGTTGGTGTTGCCGCTGGTGATGGTGGGCATGGCGCCGGCATCGACCACGCGCAGGCCGGCCACCCCGCGCACGCGCAGCTGCGCATCCAGCACCGCCAGCGGGTCGTCGTCCGAGCCCATCTTGGTCGTGCCCACCGGGTGGAAGATGGTGGTGGCGATGTCGCCGGCCAGCCGCGCCAGCTCGTCGTCGCTCTGGTACTGCGGGCCGGGCCGCCATTCCTGCGGCTGGTAGCGCGCCAGCGCGGGCTGGGCGACGATGCGCCGCGCCACCCGCAGCGAGTCGGCGGCCACCTGCCGGTCCTCGGGGGTGCTGAGGTAGTTGGGCGCGATGGCCGGCGCGTCCTCGAAGCGCGGGCTGCGGATGCGCACCGTGCCGCGGCTGGTCGGGTTCAGGTTGCAGACGCTGGCGGTGAAGGCGTCGAAGTCGTGCAGCGGCTCGCCGAAGGCATCCAGGCTGAGCGGCTGCACATGGAACTCGATGTTGGGCCAGGGCTGCTGCGGGGTGCTGCGGGTGAAGGCGCCCAGCTGGGACGGCGCCATGCTCATGGGTCCGCTGCGCGACAGCGCGTATTCCAGGCCGATGCGGGCCTTGCCCCACCAGCTGTTGGCCAGGGTGTTGAGCGTGGTCACGCCGCGCACCTTGAAGACGGCGCGGATCTGGAGGTGGTCCTGCAGGTTGGCGCCCACGCCGGGCAGGTCCCGCAGCACGGGGATGCCGTGCTGCCGCAGCACCGGCGCCGGGCCTACGCCCGACAGCTGCAGGATCTGCGGCGAGCCTATGCTGCCGGCGCACAGCAGCACCTCGGCCGTCGCGGCGGCGCTCACCATCTCGCGGCCGGTCCACACCTCGGCCCCGACGCAGCGCAGACCGCCGTCGGGGCCGGGCTCGATCCGCAGCCGCTTGACCTGCGCGCCGGTCCACATCTCGAAATTGGGCCGGCCGTAGCAGATGGGCCGCAGGAAGGCCTTTGCCGTGTTCCAGCGCCAGCCGTCCTTCTGGTTCACCTCGAAGTAGCCCACGCCCTCGTTGCTGCCGCGGTTGAAGTCGTCGTTGCGCGGGATGCCGGCCTGCTGCGCCGCCTCGACGAACGCGTCCAGCAGGTCCCAGCGCAGGCGCTGGCGCTCGACCCGCCACTCGCCGCCGGCGCCGTGCAGCGCATCGGCGCCCTTGTGGTAGTCCTCGTGCTTCTTGAAGTAGGGCAGGCAGTGGTCCCAGCGCCAGCCCCTGTCGCCGGTGAGCTCGGCCCAGTGGTCGTAGTCGCGCGCCTGGCCGCGCATGTAGATCATGCCGTTGATGCTGGAGCTGCCGCCCAGCGTCTTGCCGCGCGGGTAGCGCAGGATGCGGCCGTTCAGGCCGGCGTCGGCCTCGGTCTGGTACAGCCAGTCGGTGCGCGGGTTGCCGATGCAGTACAGGTAGCCCACCGGGATGTGGATCCAGTGGTAGTCGTCCCTGCGCCCGGCCTCGATCAGCAGCACGCGCCTGGACTTGTCGGCCGACAGGCGGTTGGCCAGCAGGCAGCCGGCCGTGCCGGCGCCGATGATGATGTAGTCGAAGGTCGCTTCGCTCATCGGCGAAGCTTACTTTGCCGTGGGCATCACGAACTCGGCGCCCTTGCCGATGCTCTCCGGCCAGCGCTGCATGATGGACTTCTGCTTGGTGTAGAAGCGAACGCCTTCCTCGCCGTAGGCGTGCATGTCGCCGAACAGGCTTTTCTTCCAGCCGCCGAAGCCGTGCCAGGCCATGGGCACGGGGATGGGCACGTTGATGCCCACCATGCCCACCTGCACGCGGCGCGAGAACTCGCGCGCCGTGTTGCCGTCGCGGGTGAACAGCGACACGCCGTTGCCGAATTCGTGGGCGTTGATCAGGTCGACCGCTTCCTTCAGGTCCTTGGCGCGCACGCAGCCCAGCACCGGGCCGAAGATCTCCTCCTTGTAGATCTTCATGTCGGGCGTGACGTTGTCGAACAGCGTGCCCCCCATCCAGAAGCCGTTGTCGCAGCCCGCCCCGGCCTTGGCGCCCTGGAACTTGCGGCCGTCCACCACCAGCTTGGCGCCTTCCGTCTGGCCCTGGCCGATGTAGCCGGTGATGCGCTCGTGCGCCACCTTGCTGACGATCGGGCCCATCTCGGCGTCGAGTTCCACGCCGTTCTTCACCTTGAGCGATTCGGTGCGGTCCTTCAGCTTCGCCATGATCTGGTCGGCGGCGTTGCCCACCAGGATGCCCACCGAGATCGCCATGCAGCGCTCGCCGGCGGAACCGAAGGCGGAGCCGATCAGCGCGTCGACCGCCTGGTCCATGTCGGCGTCGGGCATCACCACCATGTGGTTCTTGGCGCCGCCCAGGGCTTGCACGCGCTTGCCGTGCTTCGCGCCCGTTTCGTAGATCTTCTGCGCGATCGGCGTCGAGCCCACGAATGAGATCGCCTTGACGTCCGGATGTTCCAGCAGCGCATCGACGGCGTCCTTGTCGCCCTGCACCACGTTGAACACGCCATCGGGCAGGCCGGCCTCCTTGAGCAGCTCGGCCATCATGATCGACGGCGTCGGATCCAGCGGGCTGGGCTTGAGGATGAAGCTGTTGCCGGCGGCCAGGGCCACCGGGTACATCCACATGGGCACCATCACCGGGAAGTTGAACGGCGTGACGCCGGCCACCACGCCCAGCGGCTGGCGCATCGTCCAGTTGTCGATGCCGGTGGAGACCTGGTCGGTGTAGTCGCCCTTGAGCAGCTGCGGGATGCCGCAGGCGAATTCCACGATGTCGATGCCGCGCGTCACTTCGCCCTGGGCGTCGGTGAACACCTTGCCATGCTCGGCCGTGATGGCGCGGGCCAGCTCGTCGCGGTGCCGGTTGAGAAGCTCCAGGAACTTGAACATCACGCGCGCGCGGCGGATCGGCGGCGTGTCGGCCCAGGCCGGGAAGGCGGCCTGGGCGGCGGCGACGGCCTGCGCCACCTCGCCCGCGTTGGCCAGCGCCACCTGACCGGTCACCCGGCCGACGGCGGGGTTGAAGACCTCGGCGCGGCGGCCGCTGCGGCCCGGCACCAGGCGGCCGGCGATCCAGTGTTCGATGGAGGCGATACCGGCGCCGGCCGGGGTCTTGTCGGGTGCGTTCATGCGGTTGTCTCCTGAGGGCGGCCGGCCAGTCTATGCGCTGGGCCCCGCCTTGCAAAGAGCGGCCAGCCGATCAGATTGTTCGAGATGTTGAACAATGCGGCCCATGCAAACGCCCGCGCCCGCCTTCGCCGACCTGCACCTGCTCACCGTGCTGGCGCAGACGCGCAGCTACACCCAGGCGGCGCGGCGGCTTGGCCTGTCCAAGGCCACGGTGAGCCTGCGCATCGGCGAGCTGGAGCGCGCGGCGGGCGTGCCGCTGGTGCGCCGTACCACCCGCTCCGTCTCGCTGACGCCGGCCGGCCAGCAGCTGGTGGAGGACACGCAGGGCCCGTTCGAGCGCATCGAGCACAGCTTCGCCAGCGTGCGCGACCTGGCCGGCACGCCGCGCGGCCGGGTGCGCCTGACGGCGCCGGTGGCCCTGGGCCGCCAGCACCTCGCGCCCACGCTGCCGGCCTTCATGCGCCGCTATCCCGACATCCGCCTCGAGCTCCACCTCGACGACCGCTTCGTCAACCTGGCGCAGGAGGGCTTCGACCTGGCGGTGCGCCACACCCAGGTGCCGCCCGACAGCTACGTGGCCTGGCCGCTGTGCGGCTCGCGCTCGCTGCTGGCGGCCAGCAGCGCCTACCTGCGCGGGCGCGGCACGCCGGCGCACCCGTCCGAGCTGGCCCAGCACGCCTGCCTGGCCTACCTGCGCGACGGCACCAGCCAGGGCTGGTCGTTCGAGCGCGACACGCGGCGCGGGCCGGAGCGCGTGCTGGTGCCCATCGCCGGGCCGCTCAAGGCCAACAACAGCGAGGTGCTGCGCGAGGCGGCGCTGGCCGGCCTGGGCATCGCCCTGCTGCCGGACTTCAGCGCCGCGCCCGGCTTGGCCAGCGGCGAGCTGGTGCAGGTGCTGCCGCAGTGGAAGCCGCTGGGCTTTTTCGGCGAGCGCCTCTATGCCCTGCGCCCCGGCTCGCCGCGCGTGCCGCGGGCGGTGCAGCTGCTGGTTGACCACCTGCGTCAGGCGTTGGCGCCGGGGTTTCCGCTGCCCGGCCGCTAGGCTGGCTCATCCGCGGAAGGGGACGCGGCTCGTCCGGCTTTCCTACAGGCGGGCGCGCACTCAGCCATTACGATGAACGCCCCCCACGCCTCACGACGCCAGCGCCCATGCAGGACAGCATGCCCCGCCTCGAGCCCCCGTCCGCCCACGGCGGCGGGCCGGCGCGCGTGCTGGGCCAGTGGACCGCGGCGCAGTTCGCCCGGCCGCGGCTGCTGCGCGGTTTGCTGGCCCGCCTGGGCGGCGCCGGGCCGGGCCAGGCCTGGGACCTGAGCCAGGCCGAGCAGCTGGACCATGTGGGCGCCCAGCTGCTGTGGGACCACTGGGGCCGGCGCTGGCCGGAGCAGCTGCAGGCCCTGCCGGCGCAGCGCGCCATCCTGGAGCGGGTGGCCGAGTACACGACCGGCACGCCGGCGCGCCGGCGTGCCGGCTGGCGCCGTGCCTGGCTGGGCCTGGGGTCGCGCGTGCTCCACGCCGGCCACGAACTGCAGCTGTTCGTGCGGCTGATCGGCCAGCTGGCGCTCAACCTGGGCCAGCTGCTGCGCGCGCCGCACCTGGGCCCCTGGCGTGATTTCTCCGGCCACCTGTACCGCATCGGCGCCACGGCCCTGCCGATCACGGCCCTGGTCGGCTTCCTGATCGGCGTGGTGCTGGCGTACCTGACCTCGCAGCAGCTGCGCGCCTTTGGCGCCGACGCCTTCATCGTCAACATCCTGGGCATCGCCCTGATCCGCGAGCTAGGGCCCATGCTGGCGGCCATCCTGATCGCGGGGCGCTCCGGCTCGGCCATCACCGCGCAGATCGGCGTGATGCGGGTGACCGACGAGCTGGACGCGATGAGCGTGATGGGCATCTCGCACAGCTTCCGCCTGGTGCTGCCGCGTGCGCTCGCCCTGGCCATCGCCATGCCTCTGATCAGCACCTGGACCACGTTGTGCTCGCTGGCCGGCGGCCTGCTGGCGGCCTACGTCGCGCTGGGCATCACGCCCACCTTCTTCCTGAACGCGCTGCCCGAGGCCGTGTCCCTGGGCAACCTGGTGCTGGCGGTGGGCAAGTCGGTGGTGTTCGGCCTGCTGATCGCGCTGGTGGGCTGCCACTTCGGCCTGCGCGTGGAGCCCAACACCCAGAGCCTGGGCCAGGGCACCACGGCCTCGGTGGTCACGGCCATCACGGTGGTGATCCTGGTCGATGCCCTGTTCGCCATCGTGTTCCAGGAGGTGGGGCTGTGACGGCCGGCGGCGCCGCGGCCGTGATCGAGATCCGCAAGCTGTGGAGCGTGTTCCACGCGCCCGGCCGCCGCTTCGTCATCCACAAGGACCTGGACCTCACGGTGCGAGCGGGCGAGGTGGTGTCCATCGTCGGCGGCTCGGGCACCGGCAAGACCGTGCTGCTGCGGCAGATCCTGGGGCTGGAGCAGCCCGAGCGCGGCGAGATCCGGGTGCTGGGCGAGCCGGTGGGGCGCACCGCGCGGCGCGGCGCGGCCAGCCGCATCGGCATGCTGTTCCAGCACGGCGCCCTGTTCTCCGCCTTCAGCGTGCTGGAGAACATCGCCTTCCCGCTGCGCGAGCTCAAGACCCTGCCGCCCAAGCTGGTGCGCGATGCCGCCATGGTGAAGCTGCGCATGGTGGGCCTCAAACCCGAGGACGCCGACAAGATGCCGGCCGACCTGTCCGGCGGCATGATCAAGCGCGTGGCGCTGGCGCGGGCGCTGATCATGGACCCGCCGCTGCTGCTGCTGGACGAGCCCACCGCCGGCCTGGACCCGGACAGCTCCGACGGCTTCGTGCGCCTGCTGCGCTCGCTGCACCGCGACCTGGGCCTGACGGTGGTGATGGTCACGCACGACCTGGACACGCTGTACGAGCTGTCCACCCGTATCGCGGTGCTGGCCGAGCAGCGCGTCATCGTCACCGGCCCGCCCAGGGAGGTGATCGCCTTCCAGCATCCCTTCGTGCACGACTTCTTCCTGGGCGAGCGCGGCCAGCGGGCCATGGAGCTGCTGCGCGAGTACCCGTTCACCATCTGACCAAGAGAGAAAAGAAAGGCAAGCGCATGGAAAACAAGGCCCACGCCCTGGCTGCCGGCGTCTTCGTCGTCCTGGTCGCCGCACTGCTGCTAGTGCTGGCGGCCTGGCTCACGCGCGACACCGGCGAGCGCGACATCTACGAGATCTCCACGCGCGAGACCGTCACCGGCCTGCAGGAGCAGGCGCCGGTGCGTTACCGCGGCGTGGACGTCGGCAAGGTCGAATCCATAGGCTTCGATCCGCAGGCCCAGGGCAGCGTGCTGGTGCGCCTGTCGGTGGACAGCCAGGCGCCGGTCACGCGCAACACCTTCGCCACGCTCAGCTTCCAGGGCGTCACCGGCCTGGCCTTCGTGCAGTTGGACGACAACGGCCAGCCGGCGCCGCGCCTGGTGCGCGACGACGGCGAGCCGCCGCGCATCCCGCTCAAGCCGGGGCTGCTCGCCTCGCTGGCCGAGCGCGGCGAGGTCATCCTGGAGCAGGTGGAGCAGATCACCAGCCGGCTCAACAACGTGCTGGCGGACCCGAACCAGAAGCGCCTGACCGGCGCGCTGGACAACGTGGGTCGCGCGGCGGCCGACATCAGCACCCTGTCGGGCACCCTGACCACCGTGCTGAACGCGCAGCTGGGCCCCGACCGCGTGAGCATCCCGGATTTCGTCAAGGATGCCGATGCGGCGGTGCGCTCGCTGCGCGAGACCTCGGACGAGGCGCGCGGTGCCCTGGCCGAGGTCGGCCGCACCGCGCAGCGGCTGAACGCGCCCAATGGCCCCGTCGAGCGGCTGGCCGAGGGCACGGCGGCGCTGGCGCAGGCGGCCGAGTCGTTCAGCAGCTCGACGCTGCCGCGCATCAACCGGGCCACCGAGGACACCTCGCGCGCGGTGCGCCAGCTCTCGCGCACGGTCACCGGCATCAATGACAACCCGCAGTCCCTGATCTTCGGTGCCGGGGCCGTGGAACCGGGGCCGGGCGAGCAAGGCTTCGACCCCCGGGAGGCCGGCCGATGAAGAGGGCCCTTCGGCAACATGCCGGCGGCGGCCGCGCCTGGACACGGGCCCTGCCGCGCTGGGCCGCGCCCGGCCTGCTGGCCGCGCTGCTGGCCGCCTGCGGCACCTTCGTCGACCGGCCGCAGCGCCCGACGCTGTACGACTTCGGTCCGCTGGCGCTGGCCACGGCGCCAGCGGCCGGTCCGGCCCAGCCGCCGCTGGTGCTGCCCGAGGTCGAGGCCGGCGCCGCGCTGGACGGCTCGGCGGTGCTGTATCGCCTGGGCTATGCCGACGCCCACCAGCTGCGGCCCTATGCCCAGTCGCGGTGGAGCGCGCCCCCGGCCCAGCTGATCCGCCAGCGCCTGCGCGAGCACCTGGGCCGCCAGATGGTGGTGCTGAACCTGGGCGAAGCCGCGCTGGGCCGGGACGGCAACGCGCGGCCGCGGGTGCTGCGCCTGGAGCTGGAGGAGTTCGCGCAGCACTTCCAGAGCGAGAGCGCCAGCGCCGGCGTGCTGCGGCTGCGCGCCACGCTGTCGCGCAACACGCCGGAGGGCGAGCGCCTGCTGGCGCAGCGCAGCTTCTCCGTCGCGCGGCCCGCGCCCACGCCGGACGCGCCGGGCGGCGTGCAGGCGCTGGCCGATGCGGTCGACACCCTGGCCGGCGAGATCGCGCGCTGGCTGGGCCAGGTCGCGCCGGCGGCGCCGGCTCCCGCGGGCTGAGGGCGGAAAGGCCGTCACATGCCCCGGGACACGCCGCCGCCCGCCGCACCGACCGACGCCCCAACCGCCGAGGCCGCGGCCCTGGTCACCGCCGCGGGACCGGCGCGTTCGGCCGAGGCCCTGATGCGCGAGGCCGGCCTGGAGCTGCTGGGCCCCTGCCAGCAGCTGTCGCGCTGGCCCGGCCTGATGGAGCAGTCGCCGCTGCTGCAGGATTTCACCGCCGCCGAGGCCGATATCCTGGGCCAGGCCATGCTGCGGGTGCGCGCGCGCCCCGGCCAGCGGCTGATCGCCGAGGACCACCCCAGCGACTGGATGATGCTGCTGCTGGCCGGCACGGTGGACATCGGCAAGCGCAAGCTGGGGCTGGAGGCCGACCATCCGCAGGCCGGCGAGGTCACCCGCCTGGCGGTGCTGCGGCCGGGGGCCCTGCTGGGCGAGATGTCGATGCTGGATGGCGAGCCGCGTTATGCCAGCTGCTGGGCGCTCAGCGAGGTGGAGGCGGCGGTGATGACGCGGGCCGACGTCGCCGGCCTGATCACGCGGCATCCCGGCGTCGGCGCCAAGCTGCTGGTGAAGATCACGCAGCTGCTGGCGCAGCGGCTGCGCAACACCAGCAACCAGCTGGTGCGTGTCCTGCAGTCGGGCGCACCGCCGCAGCCGCGCTGAGCCGCCGGCGGCCCCTCCCGTGCCGCGGCCGGCGCTGCGGATACTTCCACTTCACGTGGGGCGCGCGCTGCAGTACAACGGCTGCAAAGAAGGCCGGCGCCGTGCCGGCGCTTGCCGAGAGAAGGGATTTGCGATGGATGGAGCTGAGCGCGACCGGCGGCACCGGGCCCGCCTGGAGCGGATCAACCATGTGCAGCTGGTCGTCGGACGCGGCGACCGCCTGCGCATCGACCACGAGGGCACGCTGATGGAACGCGCGCGCATGATGGTGGAGGAGATCAGCGCGCACCAGGCCACCGAGCGGGGCCTGCTGGCCTTCGAGCGCCTGCTGCGCCTGGCCGAGGAGGGCCAGGCCCGCCAGGCACGGGAGATCGGCGAGTTCATCGCGGCGGTCTGGAACAACAAGCCGCTGCCGCTGGTCACGCTGCGCGGCCTGGAGCCGGCCGTCGGCGACGACATGCTCGCCGTGCTCGACGCCTTCCGCTACGCCCGGCTGAACCTGGCCGAGCAGGTCGAGGGCGGCCCCGCGCGGGTATGCCGCTTCCTGGACAGGCGCGGCCTGGCCCGCGCCTGATGCGGCGGGAGCCGGGTCCGCCGGCGGCGGGTCAGTGCGCTTCCTCCATGCGCACCTCGTCCTCGCGCGGCTGCACCGCCTCCTCGCCCGCCACACGCGCCAGCCGCGACTCGCGCACGAAGCGCTCCAGCGTGGTTTCGCCGGGCGGCAGGTAGGAGGTCGGCCGCCCGGCGGCCCCGGCGTCGGCCGGCGGCAGCGGCTCGCCGTGCGCGGTGACCTGGCCGGCGTCGCGGTCGGCGGTCAGCGCCAGCTGGCGGGCGAAGTCGGCCTCGGTCCAGCTCTCCAGCGGCACGAAATGCGCCTCGCCGTCCATGCCGTCCAGCAGCAGGTCCAGCACGCCGTCCAACAGGTCGGGGCCGTACACCGCGGTCCAGGGATGGCCGGCATCCGCCGCCACGGCCTGCCCGGCGTCCAGCGCGTCGAGCAGCCGCACGGCGCGCGCGCTGCGGTCCCATGGCAGGTACACCGGGCCGGTGCGGGCCACCAGCACGCCGCTGGGCAGCGGCGCAGGCGCCGCGCCGCCCACCGCCGTGACGAACAGCGCGCAGGGCACCCCCAGCTCGGCGCACTGCCGCGCCAGGGCCGGCAGGCGGCCGCTGGCGGGCTCGGGCACCGTGGTCAGCGGCCGGGTCACGTGGTCGCGGTCCCGGGCGTCCAGCACCGCCCAGGGCCTGCAGGCACGCAACTGCGCCAGGGCGCTGCCGGCGCCGGCCAGCACATGGCGCAGGCCGCGCACCTCGCATGCGCGCTGCGCCAGGTGGGTCAGCGGGCCATCGTCGCCGACGATCAGCAGCGGGGCGCCGTCGTCGCAGGCGGCCGGTCCGCCGCTGTGTCCGGCCACGGGGACGTGGGCCTGGCCCGCCGGCGCATCGATGAAGCGCGATTCGCGGCGCCACCAGCCGGGCGCCTCCAGGCCCGGCGCCTGCGCCGGCCGGCCCTGGGCCAGGTCGCGCAGCACGCGCGCCAGCAGCGTGGGCCGCGGGCGGCCCGAGCGCACGTCGAACACGCCGGGCTCGTAGTGGCCGGCATGGCGCGTGACCATCCGGTTCCAGTCATAGGACCCGAGCAGCGACCAGGCCGTGACGGCGCGCAGGTCCATGCCTTCGCGCCGCAGCTGCTGCGCGCCTTCCCACACCTCCACGAACCAGCGCACCTGCTCTTCGCGGGTGGCCCCGTTGTGGCATTCGGTCACGGCCAGCGGCAGGCGGTAGCGCTCCCAGGCCTGGCGCAGCAGCTGCGGCAGGCCCAGCACGCCGGGGCGGTGGTTGCGGATGGCGTCCACGTCCACGTAGGGGATGCCGGCGCAGTCGCCCAGCTCGCGGTCGGCGATGGCGCGGTGCGGGTGGCGCTCGACGCGGTGGTCCAGCAGCCGCTCGCTGGACAGGTAGTGGTTGATGCCCACCACGTCGGGCGGGCAGGGGTCGTCCGCGATGGCGCGCAGCCGCTCCTCCAGCCCGAAGGCGCACAGCCGCTCCCACAGGGCGTGGCCCGGCACCACCTTGCCGCACAGCAGGTCCCAGCCCATCCAGCGGCGCTCGTTCTGGTGGTCGGCCTCGCATTGCAGCGGCGGCGTGGCGTGGCAGAAGCCCAGGTCGTCGGTCTGCACCAGGCGGGCCTGCGGGTTGACCGCGCGGATCTCGCGCATGGCCAGCCGGGTGGCATCGATCTCATTGAGCAGGGCCCGCCAGAACAGGCCTTCGTCGGTGGTGTGCGGGTACCAGTAGCCGTACAGGGCGGAAAAGCGCGCGGTGGTCAGCGGCTCGTTCACCGGCGTCCAGTCGCGCACCCAGGGGTAGCGCCGCGCCACGGCGGCGGCGTGGCGCGCCAGTCCCGCCGCGAAGTTGTCCATGACCAGGCTGGTGTAGGCCGGGCCGCTGCCGTGGTGGCACAGCGTCACGATGGGGTTCAGGCCCAGGCGGGCCATCTCGGGCAGGCGCTCGTCGGTCCAGCGGAAGTCGATCTCGTCGGGGCTGCGCGGCGACATGCGTTCCCACAGGGCGGGGTAGCGCAGCGACCGCATGCCCAGCCCGGCGAACAGGGCCAGGTCGTCCAGCCGATGCTCGTGGCCGCTGCGGGGCGTCTGGTCGAACCAGCGGTCGCCCACCCGGTTGACGGTGCATTCGTAGCCGCCCCAGAGTTCCAGGGCGGCGGGGTCATGGTCGGTGGAAGCAGGAGACGATGAAAGGGAAGGGGACGAGGGGAGAGCGGGGGTCAGATCGTTGTACGAAGTCATGGCCCACATCCTTGACAGGGCCCCAGGGTCTATTTGTAGGACGTTATTGACGATGTCCGCGAGGGGCGGGCGCCCCTCCTCGGCCATGTATCGCGCACCAGCCCGGCAAGCGCCGGAACTTGTGCAGGCTTGAGGTCCTGCTACGGCTGCGGCGGCCGTCGCCGGAACATGCCATGGCCTTCCATGTGCAGCACCTGCTCGCCGCGCTGGTTGAACATCTCCCACACCGATCGCACCAGGCCGATGTCGGGCCGGCTGGCCGAGGGCCGCGACTCGGTGACGCGGTGCCGCAGCGTCAGCGTGTCGCCCGGGTAGACGGGCTTCATCCAGCGCAGGTTCTCCAGCCCGGGCGAGCCCATGCTGCTGGAGGTGCGCAGCAGGTTGTCCACCGTCAGCCGCATCGCCATCGCGCAGGTGTGCCAGCCGCTGGCGCACAGGCCGCCGAAGACCGAGGCCTTGCCGGCGGCTTCATCGAGGTGGAAGGGCTGCGGGTCGAAGCGCGCTGCGAAGTCCTTGATCTCCTGCGCCGTGGGCGTGACCGAGCCCAGCTCGCGCACCGAGCCGGGCTGCAGGTCCTCCCACCAGGTGGTGACCGCGGGGCTGTCCATCAGCGGCCCCCCGACACGTCGAGCAGGCTCATGGTGGTGTAGCTGGCCGCGGGCGAGAGCAGCCACACGATGGCCTCGGCCACCTCCTGCGCCGTGCCGCCGCGCTGCATGGGCACCTGGTGGGCCAGCTGCCGCACCCGGTCGGGGATGCCGCCCGAGGCGTGGATCTCGGTCTCGATCAGCCCGGGCCGCACCGCGTTGACGCGGATGCCGTCGGCGCCCACCTCCTTGGCCAGCCCGATGGTGAAGGCGTCGATCGCGCCCTTGGCGGCCGCATAGTCCAGGTACTGGCCGGGCGCGCCCAGCCGGGCCGCGGCGCTGGAGAGGTTGACGATGGCCCCGCCCGCGCCGCCGCGGCGCGTGCTCATGCGCCGCACCGCCTCGCGCGCGCACAGCAGGCTGCCGATGACGTTGATGTCGAACATGCGCTTCCAGCGCGCCACGCTCATCTCCTCCAGCCGGGCCGTCACGTCGACCACGCCGGCGTTGTTGACCAGGCCGCTGAGCCGCCCCAGCCGGGCGTCGACCTGCTCGAACATCGCCAGCACCTGGTCCTCCTGCGCCACGTCGGCGCGCACGGTGATCGCGGTGCCGCCCGCGGCGCCGATCTGCCGCACCACCTCATCGGCGGCCGAGGAGTTGGCGGTGTAGTTCACGGCCACCGCCCAGCCCTGCCGGGCGGCCAGCAGCGCCGTCGCCGCGCCTATGCCGCGGCTTGCCCCAGTGACCAACAAGACTTTGTCCATGCCCGTCCTTTCCCTGCGACCTGCGGGTAAGCTTCGCACCCATTACAGCAAAGACACCCGCCAGGGTGCACCGGAGACGTACCGTGAGCCAGCGCATCGACTACTTCCTCGCGCCGCAAAGCCCGTGGACCTACCTGGGCCACGAGCGCTTCATGCGCATCGCGCAGGCGGCCGGCGCCACGGTGCGCGTGCTGCCCATGGACCTGGGCCAGGTGTTCCCGGTCTCCGGCGGCCTGCCCCTGCCCCAGCGGGCGCCGCAGCGCCAGGCCTACCGATTGGTGGAACTGCAGCGCTTCGCGCGCCATCTGCGGCTGCCGCTGAACCTGAAGCCCCGGTTCTTTCCCGTGGCCGGCGACGACGCGGCGCGCCTGATCATCGCGGTGGACATGCGCGAGGGCACCGAAGCGGCGATGCGGCTGGTCGGCGCCGTGCTGGCGGCGGTGTGGGCCCAGGAGCGCGACATCGCCGACACGGCCGTGCTGGCCCAGCTGCTGGACGAGCAGGGCCTGCCGGTGCAGCGCCTGCAGGACGCGCGCGATGCGCAGGTGCAGGGGCGCTATGAAGCCGCCACGCGGCAGGCCATAGCCGCCGGGGTGTTCGGCGCCCCCAGCTACGTGGTGGAGGGCGAGATCTTCTGGGGCCAGGACCGGCTCGACTTCCTGGAGCGCAGGCTCAACCGCAACGACAAGGAGAACCTCATGGGTGAATTCATCGATCTGAAGGCCGCCGACGGCAACGTGTTCCCGGCCTACGTGGCCAGGCCCGCCGGCCAGCCCAGGGCCGCCGTCGTGGTGCTGCAGGAGATCTTCGGCGTCAACTCGCACATCCGCTCGGTGGCCGACGGCTACGCGGCGCAGGGCTACCTGGCCGTGGCCCCGTCCACCTTCCACCGGGTCAAGCCGCAGGTCGAGCTGGGCTATGCCGAGGCCGACATGAGCGCCGGCTTCGCGCTCAAGACCGCGGTGGAGGCGCTGCCCGCCCCCGGCGTGATGCAGGACATCCAGGCCGCCATCGACTGGGCCGCGGGGCAGAAGGCCGGCTCGGGCAAGGTGGGCATCGTCGGCTTCTGCTGGGGCGGCCTGCTGACCTGGCGCGCCGCCTGCACGCTCAAGGGCCTGTCGGCGGCCGTGCCCTACTACGGCGGCGGGGTGACCACGCCGGACGAGGTGGCCCGCGTGCCCCGGGTGCCGGTGCTGGCGCACTTCGGCGACCAGGACCACTGGATCCCGCTGGACAGCGTGGAAGCCTTCAAGCGCGCCCACCCGGACGTGGAGGTGCACGTCTACCAGGCCAACCACGGCTTCAACTGCGACCAGCGCGGCTCGCACAACGCCGAGGCGGCGAAGCTGGCGCGCGAGCGCACGCTGGCGTTCTTCGCCAAGCACCTGGGGTGAGCGGCCGGTGGGCCGTTTCCTCCAAGGCCTGGCAGCCGGGTGGGTGGCGGCCGTCTTGGCCATCGCCGCCCTGCCCGCCGCGGCGGCGGACTATGCCGGCCCCCTCTTCGACGCCCACCTGCACTACAACGACGAGGCCTGGTCCGGGCCGCACCCGCTGGCCGACGTGCTGGCGCGCATGCAGCGCAACGGCGTGCGCGCGATCATCGCCAACTCGCGGCCGAACGACGGCACGCAGGCCCTGGCCTCGTCGCCGCAGACCCGCCAGGCCGGCGTGGCGGTGGTGCCCTTCGTGCGCCTGTACCGCAACCGGGCCGACTACACCAGCTGGTTCCGTGACGAGGGCATCTACGAGATGGTGCGCACCGAGCTGGCGCGCGGCACCGAAGCGGGGCCGTTCCGCGGCATCGGCGAGTTCCACCTGTACGACAGCGCCAACGCGCAGGGTCCGGTGGCGCGCAAGCTGATGCAGCTGGCCGAGGAGCGGCAGCTTGCGGTGCTGGCGCATGTGGACGACGTGGCGGTGGACCGGCTGATGGCCGCCACGCCCTCGCGCGGGCAGAAGGTCCGCCTGATCTGGGCCCACACCGGCATCGCCGGCGCGCCCGCGGCGCGGGTCGACGAGCTGATGGCCAAATACCCGCTGCTGGTGGGCGAGCTGTCCTACCGGCCGGGACTGACCTGCGACGGCGGCACGCTGTGCGGCGACTGGCGCGCGCTGCTGCTCAAGTACCCGACGCGCTTCGTGATCGGCTCGGACACCTGGGTCAACCAGCGGTGGCTGTACTACGACGAGCTGATGGCCGGCTACCGCCGCTGGCTGGGCGCCCTGCCGCCCGGGGTGGCGCGCCGCATCGCCTGGGACAATGGCGCCTCCCTGTTCGGCGTCGCCGACCCCAAGTAGGACAACGATGATCCAGCTGCACTATTACCCCAGCACCGCCTCCATGGTCCCGCACATCGTGCTGGAGGAGATGGGCGCGCCCTACGAGCGCGTGCTGGTCGACCGCGCCGCAGGCGTTCACAAGCAGGCGCCCTACCTGCGGCTCAACCCGAACGGCCTGATCCCGGTGCTGACCGAGGGCGACCTGGTGCTGTACGAGACGGCGGCCATCGTGCTGCACCTGTGCGACACGAACCCGCAGGCCGGCCTGGCGCCGGCTATCGGCAGTCCCGGGCGCGCGCACTTCTACAAGTGGCTGGCCTGGCTGACCAACACGCTGCAGGCGACGCTGATCGTCTACTTCTATCCGGAGCGCTGGGTCGCCGAAGGCAACACCGCCTGCGCCGCCGAAGTCAAGGCGCAGGCCGAGCGCAGGATCGCCGGCCTGCTGGACCAGCTCGATGCCGAGCTGGCCCGCCACGGCGCCGAGTGGTTCCTGGGCCAGCGCTTCAGCGCGGTGGACGCCTACGTATTCACGCTGTGCCGCTGGACCCGCAATTTCGCCTCGGCGCCGGCGCGCAGCCGTCCGTATCTGGGGCCCTACCTCCAGCGCATGCTGGCCCGCCCGGCGGTGCAGCGCGTCCTGGCCAACGAGAAGCTAGCCGCGCCCTTCGTCTAACGCGCTGCCAGCGCCTGCACCAGCGCCAGCCCATCGCCCACCGCGGCCCCGGCGGCGGTGTTGTCGAAGATGCACCAGACCTCGATGCCCTGGTCCAGCGCCTGGACGATGCGCCATGCCAGCGCCTGCAGCAGCGCCGGCTCGTAGGCCGAGTAGTACATGCGCGGCGAGCCGTGCAGCCTCAGATACACGCGCTGCGGCCAGCCGCCGGGCCAGCGGCCGGCCTCGTGCAGCACCGGGTCGGCCAGCACCCGGGACCATTGCAGATCCCGCAGCAGCGCGTCGACGCCCGGCTCGAACCAGCTGGTGTGGCGCGGCTCCACCGCGACGGGGCCTGCATGCCGGGACCGCAGCTGCTGCGCGAACGCGCGGACCGTCGCGGGCTCGAACGCCAGGCTGGGCGGCAGCTGCACCAGCAGCACGCCCAGGCGCGCGCCCAGCCCGGCCACCTGCTGCACGAAGCCGTCCAGCTCGGGCCCGCAGCCCGCCAGGCGCCGCTCGTGCGTGATGCCGCGCGGCAGCTTGACCGAGAAGCGGAAGCCCTCCGGCACGTCGCCCGCCCAGCGCTCGTAGGTGGCGCGCGCGTGCGGCCGGTAGAACGAGGAGTTGATCTCGACGGCGTTGAAGCGGCCGGCATATCGCTGCAGGTGGCTGCCCTCGGGCGGGAACCGCGGCTGCACCGCGCGCGACAGGCTCCAGCCGGCGCAGCCGATGAAGCTCAGTCCTGCCGCCACCGTTCTTCCAGATAGGCGACCAGCGCCCGCAGCGCGGCGCTGTTGTGGCGGCGCTGCGCATAGGCGGCGTGCAGCCAGACGTCGCGCGGCGAGAACGCCGCCAGCGTGCCCTCGAGCGCGCCGCTGTCCAGGTGCGGCTGCAGGATCAGCCGCGGCGCGTACACCACGCCCAGGCCCTGCAGCGCCAGCGGCAGCAGGGGCACGGGGTCGGTGGCATGGACCCGGCTGCGCACCGGCACGGTGTAGGGCTCGCCCTCGACCTCGAAGCGCCACTCGTGGCCGTTGTCGCGCACGGCGAACGTCAGCGCGTCATGGTCGGTCAGGTCGTCCGGATGCGCCGGGCGGCCGCGTCGCGCCCAGTACGCGGGGCTGGCGCAGGCCAGGAATTCCATGCGCTGGAGCTTGCGCACGATCAGGCTGGGGTCGGCCAGGCGGCCGACGCGGATCGCCAGGTCGATGCCTTCGCCCACCATGTCCACCAGCTGGTTGCTCAGGTCCACGCTCACCGTCACCTGCGGATGGCGCGCCATGAACCCGCCCAGCAGCTCGGGCAGCTGCTCGTGCCCCAGCCCCTGAGGCGCCGTCAGCCGCAGCCGCCCGCTGGGCTCGCGGGCGCGGTGCTGCAGCTCCAGCCGGGTCAGCTCGATCATGTCCACCAGCGGCTGGCTGCGCTCCAGCAGCAGCTGGCCGGCATCGGTCAGGCTCACCATGCGGGTGGACCGGTTCAGCAGGCGCACGCCCAGCCGGGTTTCCAGCTCGGCGACGTACTTGCTGACGTTGGCCTTGGAGACGTCCAGCACCTCGGCGGCCATGGAGAAGCTGCCGCGGCGCGCGACCTCGCGGAAGGTCTTGATCAGCTCCAGCGTGTCCACGCGTCAGCGCCCGGTGCGGGCCAGGTAGCGCTTGCGGCGGAACACGAAGGCCAGCGCCAAGGCGATGGCCACCATGCCGGCCACGGCGACCCAGAACCCCATGGGCTGGCCCACCAGCGGCATCAGCTCGAAGTTCATGCCGAACACGCCGGTGACCAGGTTGAGCGGCAGGAAGATGGCTGTCAGCGCCGTCAGCACCCGCATGATGTCGTTGGTGCGCTGGCTCTGCGCGGAGAAGTGGATCTGCACCACGGTCTCGGCGCCCTGTTCCATGCGGCGCACGTGGTGCACCACGCGCTGGATGTGCTCGATCACGTCGCGCGAGCGCGCGATCAGGGCGTCGCGGTCGGCCTGCGCCAGGCCGGGCCAGGGCTGCTCCAGCAGGTTGTCCAGCCATTCCTGCATGGCGTCGTTCTGCTCCTCGCACAGGTTCTCCAGCGAGTGCAGGCGCGAGCGCGCGGCCAGCAGCGCGTTCCAGTCGGCGCCGCTGGCCTGCGGAAGCAGCAGCTCCTGCTGCCAGCGGTCCATCTCGGCCGACAGCTGCTTGCGCAGCTCCAGGTAGCTGTCGACCATGACGTTGACCATGCGCAGCATCAGGTCCGAGGGCGTGGCCGGCAGCCGGCTGCGGGTGGCCACGGTGAGGCCGTCGTTGTAGAGGGCATCGGACAGGTAGCGCTGCAGGAAGGACTTGGCGGTGAAGCAGCCGCCCGGATGGACCGACACCAGCAGCCGGTCGAACACCACGAAGCCGACCGCGCGGCTGCGGATGCGGTGGAACTGCGCCAGGGCCTGCGGCGGCTGCGCCGCCTCCAGCTCGATCTCGGCCCGGGCCTCCGCCTCGGTGGCCAGCCGCCGGAACACCATCAGGTCGTAGACCGAGGTGTAGTCGTAATGCGAGGGATGGGCCGGGTTCTCCAGGTCCTGCACGTGCAGGTCCAGCAGGGCCGACCCGCCCAGCCGCTGCGCCGCCTGCTGCAGCGCCGGCAGCTCCTGGGCCAGGGATTCCCGGTCCAGGTAGATCCAGACGAAGCCGTCGGCCGGCACCTGCGCCGGCACCGCCTCCAGGAAGCGCAGCGTGCCGCCGGCGACCTCGACGATCTGCATCGGTGCCTACTGCCGCCCGCCGAGCAGGGCACGGGCAGCGTCCAGCGCGAAGTAGGTGAGCACGCCGTCGGCGCCAGCGCGCTTGAAGGCCAGCAGGCTTTCCATCATCACGGCGTCGTGGTCCAGCCAGCCGTTGCCCGCGGCAGCCTTGAGCATGGCGTACTCGCCCGAGACCTGGTAGGCGAAGGTGGGCACGCGGAACTCGTCCTTCACGCGGCGCACCACGTCCAGGTAGGGCATGCCGGGCTTGACCATCACCATGTCGGCACCCTCGGCGATGTCCAGGGCCACCTCGCGCAGCGCCTCGTCGGTGTTGCCCGGGTCCATCTGGTAGACCTTCTTGTTGCCCTTGCCCAGGTTGGCGGCCGAGCCGACCGCGTCGCGGAACGGCCCGTAGAACGCGCTGGCGTACTTGGCGCTGTAGGCCATGATCCGGGTGTGGATCGCGCCGCGCGATTCGAGCGCCGCCCGGATCGCGCCGATCCGGCCGTCCATCATGTCGCTGGGCGCGACGATGTCCACGCCGGCCTCGGCCTGCACCAGCGCCTGGCGGGTCAGCACCTGCACGGTCTCGTCGTTGAGGATGTAGCCCGTGGCATCCAGCAGGCCGTCCTGGCCATGGCTGGTGAAGGGGTCCAGCGCCACGTCGGTCATCACGCCCAGCTGCGGGAAGCGCTGCTTGAGTTCGCGCACCACCCGGGGCACCAGGCCCTCGGCGTTCCAGGCCTCGCGGCCGTCCTCGGTCTTGAGCGAGGCGTCGATCACCGGGAACAGCGCCATCACCGGGATGCCCAGCGCCACGCAGTCCTCGGCCACCGGCAGCAGCAGGTCCAGGCTCAGGCGCTCAACGCCGGGCATGGAGGCCACGGCTTCGCGCCGGCCGCGGCCGTCCAGCACGAACACCGGGTAGATCAGGTCGTGCGGCGTCAGTGTGTGCTCGCGCACCAGGTTGCGCGTGAAGTCGTCGCGGCGCAGCCGGCGCGGGCGGCCGTGCGGGTACGGTGCATGCAGGGTCATGCGGAAAATTGTGCCTGAAGCGCCACAGGCGCCTGCGGCACAGGACCGGCCGGCCCCAGTGCCCGCACCGCCAGCAGGGCCCCAAGCCCATCCTTGCTTGTGGGTTCGGCCGTAGTTTGCTAAATTACGCACCGGGCGGCGTGCCGCTCCCCGCTTTTCCTCCCTGAGCGGGCGCCTTAATGTGTGACAGCAAAAAGGCTTCCCACCCCGGCTTTCAGGCCGGGGTTTTTTTTGGGGAGTCGCCTCTGCGGGGCACCCCTACACTCAGCTCATGCTCTGGGTCAAAGCCTTCCACATCGTCTTCGTCGCCAGCTGGTTCGCGGGGCTGTTCTACCTGCCGCGCATCTTCGTCAACCTGGCCCTGGTGGCCCCGGGCTCGCTGGCCGAGCGCGACCGCCTGCTACTGATGGCGCGCAAGCTGCTGCGCTTCACCACCCTGCTGGCCGTGCCTGCCGTCGGGCTGGGATTGTGGCTGTGGCTGGGTTACGGCATCGGCCGGGGGCCGGGCAACGGCTGGATGCATGCCAAGCTCACCGCCGTGGTGCTGGCGCTGGGATACCACCACGGCTGCGGCGTGCTGCTGCGCAGGTTCGAGGCCGGGCAGAACCGCCGCAGCGACCGCTGGTACCGCTGGTTCAACGAGGTTCCCGTGCTGCTGCTGGTGGCGGCCGTCGTGCTGGTGGTGGTCAAGCCCTTCTGACGCAGCGCGATGCCGGTCCACAAGACCTCGGCCTGGCCGCTGGCGCATGCCTACGCGGCGCTGATCGTCTATGCCAGCCTGTATCCCTTCGCGGACTGGCGCGACCAGGGCATAGCCCCCTGGGAGTTCCTGGCCAGCCCGCTGCCGCGTTACTGGACCGGCTTCGACGTGGCCGCCAACACCGTGGGCTATGCGCCGCTGGGCTTCCTGCTGGCACTCGGTTTCCTGCGCCGGCACCGGGACGCACCCCGGCGCAACACGGGCGCCATCGCCCTGGCCACCCTCGTCGGCGCCGGGCTGGCCCTGGCCATGGAAGCCCTGCAGACCTACCTGCCTTCGCGCGTGCCGTCGAATGTCGATTTCGCCCTCAATGCGGCGGGCACGCTGGGCGGCGCAGTGGCGGCCGGCGGGCTGGAGCTGGCCGGCGCCATCGACCGCTGGGGGCGCTTCCGCCAGCGCTGGTTCGTGGCCGAGGCGCGCGGCGCGCTGGTGCTGCTGGCGCTGTGGCCGTTCGCGCTGCTGTTCCCGGCCTCGGTGCCGCTGGGGCTGGGCCAGGTGTTCGAGCGCCTGGAGACGGCACTGGCCGAGTGGCTGCTGGACACGCCCTTCCTGGAATGGCTGCCGGTGCGCGACGTCGAGCTGCAGCCGCTGGTGCCCGGGGCCGAGATGGTCTGCGTGGCGCTGGGCACCCTGATCCCCTGCCTGCTGGGGTACTCGGTGATGCAGTCCATCAGCCGCCGGGCCGTGCTGGCCGGCGTGGCCGTGACGGCCGGGGTGCTGGCGACGGCCCTGTCGGCCGCGCTGAGCTGGGGCCCGGTGCATGCCTGGGCCTGGCTGAGCCTGCCGGTGCGGCTGGGCCTGGTGGTGGGCCTGGCGCTGGCCCTGGTCCTGCTGCCGCTGCCGCGGCGCGGCTGCGCCGCGCTGGTGCTGCTGGCGCTGGTGGTCCACCTCAGCCTGCTGAACCAGGCGCCGGCCAGCGCCTATTTCGCCGACACGCTGGCCGCCTGGGAGCAGGGCCGGTTCATCCGCTTCAACGGCCTGGCGCAGTGGCTCGGCTGGCTGTGGCCTTATGCCACCCTGGTGTATGTGCTGGTGCGGGTCTCGCGGGCGGAAGGCGGCTCCTAGAATCCCCGCATGAGCGCGCCGTCCGACCCCTCGGGTTCCTACTACAAGCACCACGTCTTCTTCTGCCTGAACGAGCGCAAGGGCGAGGCCTGCTGCGCCGACCATGGCGCCCAGAAGGCCTTCGACCGCTGCAAGAAGCAGGTGAAGGCGGCCGGCCTGGCCGGCCCCGGCGGCGTGCGCGTCAACAAGGCGGGCTGCCTGGACCGCTGCGCCGCCGGCCCGGTGGCGGTGGTCTACCCCGAGGCCGTCTGGTACACCTACGTGGATGCCGACGACATCGACGAGATCGTCGAGTCGCACCTGAAGAACGGGCAAGTGGTCGAACGGCTGCTGACCCCGCCCCACCTGGGGCGCTGATGAACGCGCACAGCGAGCGGCTGAGCGTGATCGGGCCGGCGGGCGCGATCGAGGTGCTGCGCGACGAGCCCGCGGCCGACGTGGCGGCGCGGGGCACGGCCGTGATCGCGCACCCGCATCCCCTGTTCGGCGGCACCATGGACAACAAGGTGGTGCAGACCCTGGCGCGCGCCTTCGTGCAGACCGGCTGGCGCGCCATCCGCTTCAACTTCCGCGGCGTGGGCGCCACCGAAGGCCAGCACGACGAGGGCCGCGGCGAGGCGCAGGACCTGCTGGCCGTGGTGGCCGCGCTCGCGCCGCAGGGCCCGCTGGCGCTGGCGGGCTTCTCCTTCGGCGCCTTCGTCGCGAGCCGCGCGCTGGAGGCCTTGTGGGCCGGCCGCCCGGCCGAGAGCCTGGTGCTGGTGGGCACGGCCGCGTCGCGTTTCCCGGTGGCCACCCTGCCGGCCCAGGTGCACGAGCGCACCCTGGTCGTCCACGGCGAGCAGGACGACACCGTGCCCCTAGCCTCGGTGATGGACTGGGCGCGCCCGCAGTCACTGCCGGTTACGGTCGTGCCGGGCGGCGGCCATTTCTTTCACGGACAATTGCCGCTCCTGAAGAGCTTGGTGGTTCGCCACCTGCGTTGACCCTCCCTCCTTCCGAACGATGAACCGAATCGCCAAGGCGCTGGCTGCGCCGTTGCTCGCGCTGATGTGCCTCGCGGCCGCCGCGCAGACCCCCCAGCCGCCCGAGATCGCCGCGCGCAGCTACCTGCTGTGGGACACCACCGCCAACCAGCTGCTGGCCGGCCGCGAGATCGACACCCCGGTCGAGCCGGCCTCGCTGACCAAGCTGATGACCGCCTACCTGGTGTTCGATGCGCTGCGCAGCAAGAAGATCGACCTGCAGCAGAGGCTGCCGGTGAGCGAGCGCGCCTGGAAGATGCCGGGCTCGCGCATGTTCATCGACCCCAAGATGAAGGTGCCGGTGGAGGACCTGATCAAGGGGATGATCGTGCAGTCCGGCAACGACGCCACGGTGGCCCTGGCCGAGGCGGTGGGCGGCAGCGTCGAGCGCTTCGTCGAGCTGATGAACGAGCAGGCCAAGGCCCTGGGTATGAAGTCCACCGGCTACCGCAACCCGGAGGGCCTCACGGCGCCGGGCCACACCACCACCGCCCGCGACCTGAGCATCCTGGCCACCCGCCTGCTGCAGGACTTCCCGGACTACGTGGGCTACTACGCCCTCAAGAAGTACCGCTACGAGGGCACGCCCACGGCCAACGACACCAACCGGAACATGCTGCTGTTCCGCGACCCGACCGTGGACGGCCTCAAGACCGGCCACACCGAGGCGGCCGGCTACTGCCTGATCGCCACGGCCCGGCGCGACTTCCCCAACGTGGGCGGCCGGCGGCTGGTCTCCATCGTGCTGGGCGCCTCCAGCGAGAACGCCCGGGCCAACGAGTCCCAGAAGCTGCTCAACTGGGGCTACACGGCCTTCGAGGCGGTCAAGCTGTTCGACGCCAACCAGGCCGTGGTCTCGCCCGAGGTCTGGAAGGGCGCGCAGAACGTGGTCAAGCTCGGCCGGCCCCAGGCCGTGGTGGTGGCCGTGCCGGCCGGCACGGCGTCGCGCCTGCAGACCCAGGTGGTGCGCCCGGACCCGCTGGTCGCGCCGTTCGCCAAGGGGCAGGCGGTGGGCACGCTCAAGGTGTCCGCCGGCGGCCAGCCGGTGCTGGACGTGCCGCTGGTGGCGCTCGAGGCCGTGGAGCAGGCCGGCGTGCTGGGCCGCGCCTGGGACGCCCTGCGCCTGTGGATCAAGTAGGGCCGCACCGGCCACAGCCCGCCTCCCCAAGCCCCTGTTTTGCAAGCCCGCCGGGCTCGGGCTATACTGGCGGGCTTTCCCGCGATTGGGGCGGGAGAGGTATTTGCGTTTGCCGCATGTTTTCGCGGCTGTCAGTCACGACGTTTAGGGACGTTTTTTCCAATGCCAACCATCAACCAACTCGTGCGTCACGGGCGGGAGGTCGAGAAGACCAAATCCAAGAGCCCGGCGATGCAGAACAGCCCGCAGCGGCGCGGCGTGTGCACCCGCGTGTACACCACCACGCCCAAGAAGCCGAACTCGGCCCTGCGCAAGGTCGCCAAGGTGCGCCTGACCAACGGTTTCGAGGTCATCTCGTACATCGGCGGCGAGGGCCACAACCTGCAGGAGCACTCGGTGGTGCTCGTGCGCGGCGGCCGCGTCAAGGACCTGCCGGGCGTGCGTTACCACATCGTCCGCGGTTCGCTCGACCTGCAGGGCGTGAAGGATCGCAAGCAGGCCCGCTCCAAGTACGGCGCAAAGCGTCCGAAGAAGGCCTAAACAGTTTTTCGTTTGTCGGTGCTTCATTCGCTCGGCAGGCGAATCGAAGCGTAGTGACCCGCTGTCGGGTCGAGTAAGCGGGAAGCCGGTTGGCTCCCAGGGCCTCGCGAGAGGCCAGCTGAAGCAATTTGAGAGGTGAAACATGCCACGTCGTCGCGAAGTCCCCAAACGTGAAATCCTGCCGGATCCCAAGTACGGCAATGTCGAGCTCGCCAAGTTCATGAACGTCATCATGCAAGGCGGCAAGAAGGCGATCGCCGAGCGCATCGTCTACGGCGCGCTCGAGCAGATCGAGAAGAAGAACCCCGGCCGTGACCCGGTCGAGGCCTTCACCCTGGCCATCAACAACGTCAAGCCGATGGTCGAGGTGAAATCCCGCCGCGTCGGCGGCGCCAACTACCAGGTGCCGGTGGAAGTGCGCCCGGTGCGCCGCCTAGCCCTGTCCATGCGCTGGCTCAAGGAAGCCGCCAAGAAGCGCGGCGAGAAGTCCATGGCCATGCGCCTGGCCAACGAGCTCATGGAGGCCACGGAAGGCCGTGGCGGCGCCATGAAGAAGCGCGACGAGGTGCACCGCATGGCCGAGGCGAACAAGGCCTTCAGCCACTTCCGCTTCTAAGAACCGTCCCCATCTGTCGGAGCGGGCCCGCCACGAGCGGGCCGTTCCACTTTCAACGAAAGACCATCATGGCCCGCAAGACGCCCATCGAGCGCTACCGCAACATCGGTATTTCGGCGCACATCGACGCCGGCAAGACCACGACCACCGAGCGCATCCTGTTCTACACCGGCGTGAACCACAAGATCGGCGAAGTGCACGATGGCGCCGCCACCATGGACTGGATGGAGCAGGAGCAGGAGCGCGGCATCACCATCACGTCGGCGGCCACCACCTGCTTCTGGAAGGGCATGGACATGTCCTTCCCCGAGCACCGCATCAACATCATCGACACCCCCGGCCACGTGGACTTCACCATCGAGGTGGAGCGTTCCATGCGCGTGCTGGACGGCGCCTGCATGGTGTACTGCGCCGTGGGCGGCGTGCAGCCGCAGTCCGAGACAGTCTGGCGCCAGGCCAACAAGTACCGCGTGCCGCGCCTGGCCTTCGTCAACAAGATGGACCGCACCGGCGCCAACTTCTTCAAGGTCTACGACCAGATGAAGCTGCGCCTGAAGGCCAACCCGGTGCCCATCGTGATCCCGATCGGCGCCGAGGAGAAGTTCACCGGCGTGGTCGACCTGCGCAAGATGAAGGCCATCTACTGGGACGAGGCGTCCCAGGGCATGAAGTTCAACTTCGCCGAGATCCCGGCCGATCTGGTCGAGCAGGCCAAGGAGTGGCGCGAGAAGATGGTCGAGGCCGCTGCCGAGGCCAACGAAGACCTGATGAACAAGTACCTGGAAGAGGGTGATCTGACCGAAGAGGAGATCACGCTCGGCCTGCGCACGCGCACCATCGCCGGCGAGATCCAGCCGATGCTGTGCGGCACCGCGTTCAAGAACAAGGGCGTGCAGCGCATGCTGGACGCCGTGATCGAGCTCATGCCCTCGCCGGTGGACATCCCCCCGGTGGCCGGCACCGACGAGGACGAGAAGCCCGTCACCCGCAAGGCCGACGACAACGAGAAGTTCTCGGCGCTCGCGTTCAAGCTGATGACCGACCCGTTCGTGGGCCAGCTGACCTTCGTGCGCGTCTACTCGGGCGTGCTGACCAAGGGCGACAGCGTCTACAACCCGGTGCGCGGCAAGAAGGAGCGCATCGGCCGCATCGTGCAGATGCACGCCAACAACCGCCAGGAAGTCGACGAGATCCGCGCCGGCGACATCGCCGCCTGCGTGGGCCTGAAGGACGTGACGACCGGCGAGACGCTGTGCGATCCGTCGTCGATCGTGATGCTCGAGCGCATGGTGTTCCCGGAGCCGGTGATCGCGCAGGCCGTGGAGCCCAAGACCAAGGCCGACCAGGAGAAGATGGGCATCGCCCTGAACCGCCTGGCCCAGGAAGACCCGTCGTTCCGCGTGCGCACCGACGAGGAATCCGGCCAGACCATCATCGCCGGCATGGGCGAGCTGCACCTGGAGATCATCGTCGACCGCATGAAGCGCGAGTTCGGCGTCGAAGCCAACGTGGGCAAGCCGCAGGTGGCCTACCGCGAGACGATCCGCAAGACCGTGGAGGACGCCGAGGGCAAGTTCGTGCGCCAGTCGGGCGGCAAGGGCCAGTACGGCCACGTGGTGCTCAAGATCGAGCCGAACGAGCCGGGCAAGGGCATCGAGTTCGTCGACGCGATCAAGGGCGGCGTGGTGCCCCGCGAGTTCATCCCGGCGGTCGAGAAGGGCATCAACGAAGCCGTCACGCAGGGCGTGCTGGCCGGCTACCCGGTGGTCGACGTCAAGGTCACGCTGCACTTCGGTTCGTACCACGACGTGGACTCGAACGAACTGGCGTTCAAGATGGCCGCGATCTTCGGCTTCAAGGAAGGCGCCAAGAAGGCCAGCCCGGTCATCCTGGAGCCGATGATGGCCGTGGAAGTCGAGACGCCCGAGGACTACGCCGGCAACGTGATGGGCGACCTGTCGTCCCGCCGCGGCATGGTGCAGGGCATGGACGACATGCCCGGCGGCGGCAAGGCCATCAAGGCCGAGGTGCCGCTGTCCGAGATGTTCGGCTACTCGACCACGCTGCGCTCCATGTCGCAGGGCCGTGCCACGTACACGATGGAGTTCAAGCACTACGCCGAAGCTCCGCGCAACGTGGCCGAGACGATCGTGGCGGCCCGGGCCAAATAAGGACCACCCCGAAGCGGCCTGCGGCCGCCTCCCCTCAAGGGGCGACACCAGTGGCCCGGCAAAGCCGGTTCCACGGTGTCACTGGAATGAGAGTTGGTCTTTGGCGCCATATGTGTGGTTGGCCCGCTGCCCGTGGCGAGGCCAGTGCCGGAGACGTTAAACAGTCACGGGCATTGTTCTTTTTCAAGGAGTTGAAATGGCAAAAGGAAAATTCGAGCGCACCAAGCCGCACGTGAACGTGGGCACGATCGGGCACGTGGACCATGGCAAGACGACGCTGACGGCGGCGATCACGACGGTGCTGTCGAGCAAGTTCGGCGGCGAAGCCAAGGCGTACGACCAGATCGACGCGGCGCCCGAGGAGAAGGCGCGCGGCATCACCATCAACACCGCGCACGTGGAGTACGAGACGGCCAACCGCCACTACGCGCACGTGGACTGCCCGGGCCACGCCGACTACGTCAAGAACATGATCACCGGCGCTGCCCAGATGGACGGCGCCATCCTGGTGTGTTCCGCCGCCGACGGCCCGATGCCCCAGACGCGCGAGCACATCCTCTTGGCGCGCCAGGTGGGCGTGCCGCACATCATCGTGTTCCTGAATAAGTGCGACATGGTGGACGACGCCGAGCTCTTGGAGCTGGTCGAGATGGAAGTGCGCGAGCTGCTGACCAAGTACGAATTCCCCGGCGACGACACCCCGATCATCCACGGCTCGGCCAAGCTGGCGCTGGAAGGCGACAAGGGCGACCTGGGCGAGAAGGCCATCATGAAGCTGGCCGAGGCGATGGACACGTACTTCCCGACGCCCCAGCGCGCGGTGGACGGCGCGTTCCTGATGCCGGTGGAGGACGTGTTCTCCATCTCCGGGCGCGGCACGGTGGTGACCGGGCGCGTCGAGCGCGGGGTGATCAAGGTGGGCGAGGAAATCGAGATCGTGGGCATCAAGGCCACCCAGAAGACCACCTGCACGGGCGTGGAGATGTTTCGCAAGCTGCTGGACCAGGGCCAGGCCGGCGACAACGTGGGCATCCTGTTGCGCGGCACCAAGCGCGAGGACGTCGAGCGCGGCCAGGTGCTGTGCAAGCCTGGCAGCGTCAAGCCGCACACGCACTTCACCGCCGAGATCTACGTGCTCTCCAAGGACGAGGGCGGGCGCCACACGCCGTTCTTCAACAACTACCGCCCGCAGTTCTACTTCCGCACCACGGACGTGACGGGCGCCATCGAGCTGCCCAAGGACAAGGAGATGGTGATGCCCGGGGACAACGTGTCCATCACGGTCAAGCTGATCGCCCCCATCGCCATGGAAGAGGGCCTGCGCTTTGCCATCCGCGAGGGCGGCAAGACCGTCGGCTCGGGCGTCGTCGCCAAGATCATGGAATAAGGCAAGGAAGCGAACATGGCCACCGCCCAACAAAAGATCCGCATCCGCCTCAAGGCTTTCGATTACAAGCTGATCGACCAGTCCGCGGCCGAGATCGTCGACACCGCCAAGCGCACCGGCGCCATCGTCAAGGGCCCGGTGCCCCTGCCGACGCGCATGAAGCGCTTCGACATCCTGCGCTCGCCGCACGTCAACAAGAGCTCGCGCGACCAGTTCGAGATCCGCACCCACCAGCGCCTGATGGACATCGTCGACCCGACGGACAAGACCGTCGACGCGCTGATGAAGCTGGACCTGCCGGCCGGCGTGGACGTCGAGATCAAGCTGCAGTAAGCCCAGGCCGGGCAGCAGGAAGTCAGTGCCCGCTCTTGCCGGTTTCGGCGGGAGCGGGCTATAATCTGCGGCTTCGCCTCATGGGCGGAGCCTTTTATCAACCTTCTTTCGCCGTCCTCCTTCGGGAAGACGCCAAACGCAGAAGCCAATTGAAGCGGCTGCGGCGGAAGCAACGGAGCAACAACATGAGTCTGAGCAACTCCCTTGGATTGCTGGGCCGCAAGGTGGGCATGATGCGCCTGTTCACCGATGACGGGGACGCCGTTCCCGTCACGGTGGTGGACGTGTCCGGCAACCGCGTGACCCAGGTCAAAACCCAAGAGAACGACGGTTACGTGTCCCTGCAGGTCACGTTCGGTTCGCGCAAGCCCTCGCGCGTGACCAAGCCGCTGGCCGGCCACCTCGCCAAGGCGGGCGTGGAGCCCGGCGAGATCATCCAGGAATTCCGCGTCACGCCGGAAACCGCCGGCAAGTACGCCGCGGGCGCCACGCTGCCCGTGACCGACGTGTTCGCCGTGGGCCAGCGGGTCGACGTGCAGGGCACCTCGATCGGCAAGGGCTACGCCGGCACCATCAAGCGCCACAACTTCAGCTCGCAGCGCGCCTCGCACGGCAACTCGCGTTCGCACAACGTGCCCGGCTCGATCTCCATGGCGCAGGATCCCGGCCGCGTGTTCCCCGGCAAGAGGATGACCGGCCACATGGGCGACGAGACCGTCACCACCCAGAACCTGGACGTGATCCGCATCGACGAGGCCCGCCAGCTGCTGCTGATCAAGGGCGCCGTGCCCGGCTCGCGTGGCGGTTTCGTCACCGTCCGTCCGGCCGTCAAGGGCCAGCCGAAGCCGGCCGCCGCCACGACCGCGAAGGGAGCGAAGTAATGCAGCTCGAACTCCTGAACGAGCAGGGCCAGGCCGCGTCCAAGTTCGACGCGCCCGAGACCGTGTTCGGCCGTGAATACAACGAGGACCTGGTGCACCAGGTCGTGGTCGCCTTCCAGGCCAATGCCCGCCAGGGCACGCGCGCCCAGAAGGACCGGCAGATGGTCAAGCACTCGACCAAGAAGCCGTTCAAGCAGAAGGGCACGGGCCGCGCCCGCGCCGGCATGACCTCCTCGCCGCTGTGGCGCGGCGGCGGCCGCATCTTCCCGAACAGCCCGGAAGAGAACTTCACGCAGAAGATCAACAAGAAGATGTACCGCGCCGGCATGGCGTCCATCTTCTCGCAGCTGGCCCGCGAAGGCCGCCTGGCGGTGGTCGACTCGATCAAGGTCGACTCGCCCAAGACCAAGGCGCTGGCGGCCAAGTTCAAGGCCATGAACCTGGACTCCGTCCTGGTCATCGCCGAAGAGGTCGACGAGAACCTGTACCTCGCCTCCCGCAACCTGGTGAACGTGCTCGTGGTCGAGCCGCGCTTCGCCGACCCGCTGTCGCTGGTGCACTACAAGAAGGTGCTGGTCACCAAGGGCGCCATCGACAAGCTCAAGGAGATGTTCGCATGAGCCGTGTGAACCCCACCCCCGCCGAACGCAAGTTCGACGAAGGGCGCCTGATGCAGGTGCTGGTCGCTCCCATCGTCTCCGAGAAGGCGACGCATGTGGCCGACAAGACCAATGCCGTGACCTTCAAGGTGCTGCAGAACGCCACCAAGCCCGAGATCAAGGCGGCCGTCGAACTGATGTTCAAGGTCGAGGTCAAGGGCGTCTCCGTGGTCAATACCAAGGGCAAGAGCAAGCGCTTCGGCCGCTCGATGGGCCGCCGCGACAACGTGCGCAAGGCCTACGTGACGCTCAAGCCGGGCCAGGAGCTCAACCTGTCCGGGGAGGCCGCTTAAATCATGGCAGTCATCAAGATGAAACCGACCTCGCCCGGCCAGCGCGCCGTGGTCAAGGTCTCGCGCGACCACCTGTACAAGGGTGAGGCGTACGCGCCCCTGCTGGAGCCGCAGTTCCAGAAGGCCGGGCGCAACAACAACGGCCACATCACCACCCGCCACAAGGGCGGCGGCCACAAGCACCACTACCGCGTGGTGGACTTCCGCCGCAACAAGGACGGGATCCCGGCCAAGGTCGAGCGCGTCGAGTACGACCCGAACCGCACGGCGCACATCGCCCTGGTGTGCTACGCCGACGGCGAGCGCCGCTACATCATCGCCCCGCGCGGCCTGGAAGTCGGCGCGACGCTGCTGTCCGGCGCCGAGGCCCCGATCCGCGCCGGCAACACGCTGCCGATCCGCAACATCCCGGTGGGCTCGACCATCCACTGCATCGAGCTGCAGCCGGGCAAGGGCGCGCAGATCGCTCGCTCGGCCGGCGCCTCGGCGACGCTGCTGGCCCGCGAGGGTACCTACGCCCAGGTGCGCATGCGCTCGGGCGAGGTGCGCCGCATCCACATCGAGTGCCGCGCGACGATTGGCGAGGTGGCGAACGAAGAGCACAGCCTGCGCCAGCTCGGCAAGGCCGGCGTCAAGCGCCACATGGGCATCCGCCCGACGGTGCGCGGCGTGGCCATGAACCCGATCGACCACCCGCACGGCGGTGGCGAGGGACGCACCGGCGAAGGCCGCGTCCCGGTCGATCCCTGGGGCAACCTGACCAAGGGCTACCGCACCCGCAACAACAAGCGCACGCAGGTCATGATCGTGTCGCGCCGCAAGAAGTAAGGGGTAAGGAGCAATGACTCGTTCTCTGAAAAAGGGTCCCTTCGTCGACCATCACCTGGTGGCCAAGGCCGACAAGGCCGTGACGACCAAGGACAAGAAGCCGATCAAGACCTGGTCGCGCCGCTCGATGATCCTGCCCGAGTTCATCGGGCTGACGATCGCCGTGCACAACGGCAAGCAGCACGTGCCGGTCTACATCACCGACCAGATGGTGGGCCACAAGCTGGGCGAATTCGCCCTGACGCGCACCTTCAAGGGCCACCCCGCGGACAAGAAAGTCCAGAAGAAGTAAGGAAAGACCATGGAAACACGTGCAGTCCTTCGGGGCGTCCGTCTGTCGGTCGACAAGGGCCGGCTGGTCGCCGACCTGATCCGCGGCAAGAAGGTGGACCAGGCGCTGAACATCCTGAACTTCACGCAGAAGAAAGCTGCGGTGATCGTCAAGAAGGTGCTGGAGTCCGCGATCGCGAACGCCGAGCACAACGACGGCGCCGACATCGACGAGCTGAAGGTCAAGACCATCTACGTGGAGCAGGGCGCCACGCTCAAGCGCTTCACGGCGCGCGCCAAGGGCCGCGGCAACCGCATCAGCAAGCCCACGTGCCATGTGTACGTGACGGTCGGCAACTGAGGCTAGGAAGAACATGGGACAGAAAATCCATCCGACCGGCTTCCGTCTTTCGGTCAGCCGCAACTGGGCCAGCCGCTGGTACGCCAACAACCGCGACTTCGCCGGCATGCTGGCCGAGGACATCAAGGTCCGCGACTACCTCAAGACCAAGCTGAAGAACGCCGCGGTCTCGCGCGTGCTGATCGAGCGTCCGGCCAAGAACGCCCGCATCACGATCTACTCCGCCCGCCCGGGCGTGGTGATCGGCAAGAAGGGCGAGGACATCGAGAACCTGAAGAAGGAACTCGCCACCCGCCTGGGCGTGCCGGTCGCGGTCAACATCGAGGAGGTGCGCAAGCCCGAGGTCGATGCCCAGCTGATCGCCGACAGCATCACCCAGCAGCTCGAGAAGCGCATCATGTTCCGCCGCGCCATGAAGCGCGCCATGCAGAACGCGATGCGACTGGGCGCCCAGGGCATCAAGATCATGTCCGCCGGCCGCCTGAACGGCATCGAGATCGCCCGCACCGAGTGGTACCGCGAAGGCCGCGTGCCGCTGCACACGCTGCGCGCCGACATCGACTACGGCTTCTCGGAGGCCAAGACCACCTATGGCGTCATTGGCGTCAAGGTCTGGGTCTACAAGGGCGACACGCTGGGCCGCAACGACGCGCCTTCGCTGGACTCGACGCCGCGCCCCGAGGGCGAGGAGCGCCGCGGTCCGCGCGGCCCGCGTCGTGACGGCGACCGCCGCGGCGGTCCCGGCGGCGACCGCCGTGGTCCCCCGTCGCGCGGCCCCCGTGGCGGCGGCGCCGGCACCACGAATGCCGCGCCGGCCGACGGCAGCGACAAGCCGCAAGAAGCAACCCCAGGTGCAGACGCACCGAAACCTGCCGTTAAGCGCGTCCGCAAAGTCGCCGCGCCGGCCACGGGCACTGCCGCCCCGGCCGACGGCAAAGGAGAGTAAACATGCTGCAACCCGCTCGCCGCAAATTCCGCAAAGAGCAGAAGGGCCGCAACACCGGCATCGCCACCCGGGGCAACTCGGTGGCCTTCGGTGACTTCGGCCTGAAGTCCACCGACCGCGGCCGCCTGACGGCGCGCCAGATCGAGGCCGCGCGCCGCGCGATCTCCCGCCACGTCAAGCGCGGCGGCCGCATCTGGATCCGCGTGTTCCCGGACAAGCCGATCTCCACCAAGCCGGCCGAGGTCCGCATGGGCAACGGCAAGGGCAACCCCGAATACTACGTCGCCGAGATCCAGCCGGGCAAGGTGCTGTACGAGATCGTGGGCGTGCCCGAGGAGTTGGCGCGCGAGGCGTTCAAGCTGGCCGCGGCCAAGCTGCCGCTGCGCACCACGTTCGTGGCCCGCATGATCGGCTCGTGATTCAGGAGTGATGAAATGACCAAAGCTGCTGAACTGCGCCAGAAGGACGTTGCCGGCCTGGAAGCCGAAGTGAAGGAACTGCAGAAGGCCCATTTCGGCCTGCGCATGCAGAAGGCCACGCAACAGTTGAACAACACCGGCTCGCTGCGCGTGACGCGCCGCGACATCGCCCGCGCCAAGACCATCCTGGCGCAAAAGCGTGCCGAAAAAACTGCCTCGAAGTAAGGAAGCGACCATGACGGAAGCCAAACCCTCCCTCAAGCGCACCCTGGTCGGCAAGGTGGTCAGCGACAAGCGCGCCAAGACCGTGACGGTGCTGGTCGAGCGCCGCGTCAAGCACGAGCTCTACGGCAAGATCGTGGCCAAGTCGAGCAAGTACCACGCGCACGACGAGAGCGGCCAGTTCCACCTGGGCGACGTGGTCGAGATCACCGAGAGCCGGCCCATCTCCAAGACCAAGAACTGGGTCGCGACCCGCCTCGTTGAAAAGGCTGCCGAGGTCTGAGGACCCCGGCTGCACAGCCCCGCGAAACGGCCCACAATGTGGGCCGTTTTTCTTTCCAAACCCACCAGGAGAAACCGATGATCAAGGTTGGAGACAAGCTGCCCGCCGTCACGCTGCAGGAGTACTCAGAGGTCGAGGGAGAGGGCTGCAGCATCGGCCCGAACCCGGTCGACGTGGCCAAGGCCAGCGCCGGCAAGACCATCGCCGTCTTCGGCCTGCCCGGCGCCTTCACGCCCACCTGCTCGGCCAAGCACGTGCCGGGCTATGTCGAGAACGCCTCGCAGTTCAAGGCCGCCGGCGTCGACGAGATCTGGTGCCTCAGCGTCAACGACGCCTTCGTGATGGGTGCCTGGGCGCGCGACCAGAAGACCGCCGGCAAGGTGCGCATGCTGGCCGACGGCAGCGCCGAGTTCGCCAAGGCCACCGGCCTCACCCTGGACCTGGCCGGCCGCGGCATGGGCCTGCGCAGCACCCGCTACTCCATGCTGGTCAAGGACGGCAAGGTGGCCGCGCTCAACATCGAGGCGCCCGGCAAGTTCGAGGTCAGCGACGCGCAGACGCTGCTGGCGCAAGCCAAAGGCTGAGGCATTACAAGTCGACCTTGAGGTAGTGCGCCCCAGCGATCGGGTTGTGGTAGTAGGGCGGGATGCTCCTGAAGCCCAGGTCCACGTACAGCGCCCGGGCCGCCTCCATGTCGTCCAGCGTGTCCAGCAGCACGCAGGCGTAGCCGGCCGCCCGCGCCGCGTCCAGCGTGGCCTCGGCCAGCTGGCGGCCCAGCCCCAGGCCGCGGTAGGCCCGGCGCACGTACAGGCGTTTCATCTCGGCGGCATTGGGGTAGTCGGCCGCGTCCAGCGGGCGCAGGGCGCAGCAGCCGGCCACCGCGCCATCGACCAGCGCCAGCAGCAGGGCGCCACGCGGCGCGGCGTACTCGCCGGGCAGCTGGGCCAGCTCCTCGTCGAAGTGCTGGAAGCACAGGTCCACCCCCAGGCCGTCGGCGTATTCGCGGAAGATCCCGCGCACGGCGTCCATCCCATCCCGGCCGGCGGGGGAGACAAGCCGGATCAGCGAAGCCTCGATCGATTCCAAGGAAAGGTACTGCAGGCGTGGTGACCAGCGGCCAGTTTAGCCGCTGCGCCGGCGGCTGGGTGCGCTGCAGCTCTACAGCGTCACCAGGCCGTACACCGCCGCCGAGCTCAAGGCCAGCAGCAGCAGGGCGACCACGCGGACCACGGCGTCGTCACGCGAGGAGGCGGCCGGCCGGGCCACCCGCTTGTCGCCATGCACCATGGGGCCGACCAGGTTGTCCTTGCGGGCCCAGAGGTAGTAGAGGATGGCGAGCACGTGCAGCGCCACCAGCGCCACCAGGATCCACTGGCCCACGTCCTTGTGGAACCAGGTGGCCGCCAGGCCCAGGTCGGTCGGGACGAAGCGGTTGAGGGGCCCGGTGAAGGCGATCTCGTCGTCGCCCACCAGGCCGGTGGCCACCTGCGCCAGCAGCGCCAGCAGCATCGCCAGGACCGAGGCCGCGCCCAGCGGGTTGTGGCCGATCAGGTGGTCGGGATGGGCGCGGCCGCGCAGGTAATTGACCACGCTGGACGGTGCGTAGAGGAAGGAGGCGAAGCGCGACCAGCGCCCGCCCACCACGCCCCACGCCAGCCGGAACAGCAGCAGGGCCAGCACGGCGTAGCCCAGGCGCGCATGCCACTCGATCTGCGAGCCGGGCAGGTACGCGGTCAGGAAAAGCCCGGCGACGCACAGCACCAGGGCCCAATGGAAGAAGCGCGTGGGCAGGTCCCAGACGCGCACCGTGTTGTTCCGACCGCCTTCCTGCATGTTGTTCCTCCGATGAAGCTGGAGCGCCCGATTGTGCTTGTTCTTGTGCTGGCCTCGCGCTCCCGGTAGATTCCCGCTGTCGGCGCCGGCCGCGTCAGCGACGAAGGCCGCCCGTCACCCTCATTCAGGAGTAGGAACACCCCCATGAAAGCCATCGCCTCCCTCGTCGCCGCTGCGGCTGCCGCCCTGCTGGCCCTGCCGGCCTCGGCGCAGAACTTCCAGAAACCGGAAGACGCGATCAAGTACCGCCGCGGCGCGTTCTCCGTGCTGGGGCCGCATTTCGCGGCGCTGGGCGCCATGGTGAACGGCCGCGCGCCGTTCGACGCCAAGGCGGCGGCGCGGCACGGCGAGGTGCTGGCCGTGGTGTCCACCCTGCCGTGGACGGCTTTCGGCCCGGGTACCGACAAGGGCGACACCAAGGCCAAGCCTGAGATCTGGACCGAGCAGGCCAAGTTCAAGGAAGGCGCCGACAAGATGCAGGCCGAGATGGCCAAGCTCGTGGCCGCCACCAAGACCGGCAACCTCGACAGCATCAAGGCCAGCTTCGGCCCGGCGGCCGGCACCTGCAAGGCCTGCCACGACGCCTACCGCGGCAGCTGAGAGCCTACGCTTCGGCGAGCAGTTGCTCGATCAGCCGGTGCAGTTCCGCGAAGTCCGGCTCGCCGATGTAGCGCTTCACGATCTCGCCGCGCTTGTTGACGATGTAGGTGGTGGGGGTGAGCTTGACGTCGCCCCAGGCCCGCGCCACCGCGCCGGTGTTGTCGATCGCCACCTTGAACGGCAGCTTGCGCGTCTGCGCATAGTTCACCACGTAGCTGGGCGGGTCGTAGCTCATGGCCACCGCCAGCGTGTCGAAGCCGCGCGAGCGGTACTTGTCGTAGGTCGCCACGATCTCCGGCATCTCGGCGACGCAGGTGGTGCAGCTGGTGGCCCAGAAGTTGACCAGCGTCACCTTGCCCTTGAGGTCGGCCGTGGTCTTGCTCGAGCCGTCCAGCAGGACGAAGGTGGAGGCCGGCGCGGGCGTGGCGCCCGAGCCCAGGTAGAGGGCGGCGCCGGCCGCCACCATGGCGGCGGCGGCCACGCCGATCAATGCTTTTTTCGTCGCAGGTGAGGCCATGGTGGCGGGCAGTGTAGTGCCGGTGTGACCCGGCTGCAGGCGGTAAGTTCGCGACTCCCTCAGGCGGCGGCCAGCAGCACCCGCACCAGCTCGGAGGGCGCGCTCACCATGGGATCGTGCCCGGTCTGCAGCTCCACCACGCGCGCGCCGCCCCCCGAGCGCCAGACGCCGGACCAGAAGCCGGCGTCCGCCATGCGCGGGCGGATGGAGTCGATGGTGGCCAGCGCCGGCGCCACGCAGCTGACGAAGGTGCGCCGCACCGACGCGACCCGCTGGGTGTCGAAGTCCAGCGGCGCGGTATAGGTGTGGCCCGGGTGCGGCGTCTGGCGGCGCCGGACCCAGGCATGGTCGGCACCGGCCAGGCCGAACACCTGCGGGTCCGGCGGCGGCATGCCGTGATCGGGCGAGGCCTGCGCCGCGGCGATGCGCGCCTCGCGCGTGGCGCTGCCGTGCGTGCTGCTCCAGCTCTCGCCCGGCTTGGGCACCACCGCGTCCACGTACACCAGGTGGCGCAGGCGTGCGGTCATGCGGTCGGCGACTGCCGTGCCCAGCATGCCGGCGTAGGAGTGCACGGCCAGCACCACGTCCTGCAGTTCCTCGGCCTCGATCACGCCCATCACGTCGGCGATGTGCGTCTCCAGCGTGATGGCCGGCGACAGCAGGTGGGCGCGCTCGCCCAGCCCGGTCAAGGTGACGGCGTGCACCCGGTGGCCGGACGCCGCCAGCGGCTGCACCACCCGCTGCCAGCACCAGCCGCCGTGCCAGGCCCCGTGGACGAGAACGAAGTTGGCCATTCAGATCACCTTGCCCTGCTGCAGCGCTTCGATGCGCGCCGCATCCCAGCCTAGCAGCTCGCGCAGCACTTCGCCGGTGTGCTGGCCCAGCAGCGGCGGCGGCCGCTCCCGCCGCACCGGCGTGGCGCCGAGCTTGAGCGGGCTGGCCACCAGCCGCAGGCCGGGCCGCAGCGGATGCGCCCATTCGTCGACCATGCCGCGCTGGTTCACCTGCGGGTCGGCGAACACCTCGGCCAGGTTGTTGATGGCGCCGCAGGGCACCTTGGCCGCCTCCAGCTCGGCCAGCCAGCGCGCCTTGGGCCGGGTCTTCATCAGGGCTTCGAGCAGCGGCACCAGCACGGCGCGGTGGCGCACCCGGTCCTGGTTCTTGGCGAAGCGCGGGTCGGCCGCCAGCTCGGGCCGGCCCGCGACCTCGCAGAACTTGGCGAACTGGCCGTCGTTGCCCACTGCCAGGATGATGTGGTCGGGCGAACCGTCCGTAGCCGGCGCCACCTCGAACACCTGGTAGGGAACGATGTTCTGGTGCGCGTTGCCGGCGCGGCCCGGCACCTGGCCGCTGACCAGGTAGTTGGCCCCCAGGTTGGCCAGCATGGCCACCTGCGTGTCCAGCAGGGCCATGTCGATGTGCTGGCCCTCGCCGGTGCGCTCGGCATGGCGCAGCGCCGCCAGCACGGCCACGGTGGCGTACAGGCCGGTGAACAGGTCGGCCACGGCCACGCCCACCTTCTGCGGGCCGCCGCCGGCATCGTCGCGCTCGCCGGTCACGCTCATCAGCCCGCCCATGCCCTGCACCGCGTAGTCGTAGCCGGCGCGCTCGCGGTAGGGGCCGGTCTGGCCGAAGCCGGTCACGCTGCAGTACACCAGGCGCGGGTTGACCGCGCGCAGGCTGGCCCAGTCCAGGCCGTAGCGCGCCATGTCGCCGACCTTGAAGTTCTCCACGAACACGTCGCAGTGCGCCGCCAGCTCGCGCACCAGCGCCTGGCCGGCCGGCTGGGCGATGTCGCAGGTGAGCGAGCGCTTGTTGCGGTTGGCGCCCAGGTAGTAGGCCGCCTCCTGGGTGTCGCGGCCCTGCGCGTCCTTCAGGAAGGGCGGGCCCCAGCCGCGGGTGTCGTCGCCGCTGCCCGGGCGTTCGACCTTGATCACGTCGGCGCCCAGGTCGGCCAGGGTCTGGGTGCACCAGGGACCGGCCAGCACGCGGGACAGGTCGAGCACGCGGATGCCATCGAGTGAGTTCATGGCGCGATTGTCGCCCCACATAATCGGGCCATGGTGCTCTCCCGCCGGGACGCGGTGGTGGTCTTCCTGGCCTTCGCGTTCGCCTACTTCTTCTCGGCGCTTGTGCGCGCCATCACCGCCACGCTGGCGCCGACGCTGACCCAGGAGTTCGCGCTCAGCGCGCGGGAACTGGGCCTGCTGGCTGGCGGCTACTTCCTCGGTTTCTCCGCCATGCAGCTGCCGCTGGGTTCCTGGCTGGACCGGCATGGCCCCAAGCAGGTGATCCTGGGCTTCCTGCTGGTCGCGGTGGCCGGCTGCATCGCCTTCTCGCTCGCGGCCAGCTTTTCCACCCTGCTGGCGGCGCGCATGCTGTGCGGCGTGGGGGTGGGCGCCTGCCTGATGGCGCCGCTCACCGGCTTCCGGCGCTGGCTCACGCCGGCGGCGCAGCTGCGCGCCAATTCCTGGATGCTGATGACCGGCTCGCTGGGCATGGTGGCGTCCACGCTGCCGGTGCAGTGGCTGGTGCCCGCGGTGGGCTGGCGGCCCCTGTTCTGGGGCCTGGCGGCCTGCATCCTGCTGGCCATGGGGCTGATCGCCTGGAAGGTGCCGGCCTGGGCGCCCGCCACCGCTTCCACGGGCCAGGGCGGCGGCTATGCCGAAGTCTGGTGCCATCCCTACTTCCGGCGCCTGGCGCCCATCGGCTTTTTCAGCTATGGCGGCATGGTCGCCATGCAGACCCTGTGGGCCGGGCCGTGGATGGTGCGGGTGGCCGGCTACGAGCCGCTGCAGGCGGCCGCCGGCCTGTTCACCATCAACCTGGCCATGCTCTGCACCTTCTGGAGCTGGGGCGTTCTCACCCCCTGGCTGGCCGCGCGCGGCTGGGGCACGGACCGGCTGATCGCCTGGGGCCTGCCCTCCAGCTTCGCCGTGCTGGCCTTCATCCTGGCGGCCGGCGAAGGCGCTGGCGCCTGGTCCTGGGCCCTGTTCTGCATGACCTGCACCGTCGTCGCGCTGGCCCAGCCCGCGCTGGGCCTGGCCTTTGCGCCGGCGCTGGCCGGCCGCGCGTTGTCGGCGTACAACCTGGTCATCTTCGCCGGCGTGTTCGTGATCCAGTGGGGCATCGGCCTGGGCATCGACGGTTTTGCCGCGCTGGGCCTGCCGGTCAAGGACAGCTTTCGCGCGGCGCTGGCGTTGTACCTGGGTTGCAGCCTGGCCTCGTGGGCGTATTTCGTGCTGAGCAGGCCGGATAATTCCCGTCAATGAACGCCATCCTCCTGATCGGCCACGCACCGCTGGCGCACGCGCTGCGGCAATGCGCGCTGCACGTCTTCCCGGACTGCGGCGCCAGCGTGGCTGCCATCGATGTGCAGCCCAACCTGTCGCCCGAGGAAACGCTGGCCACCGCCCGCATCGCCATGGAGCAGCTGTCGCGGCAGCCGCAGGTCAAGGGCGTGCTGGTGCTCACCGACATCTTCGGCGCCACCCCCAGCAACGTGGCGCAGAAGCTGGTGGACGGCGTGCGCTCGCGGCTGATCACCGGCGTCAACCTGCCCATGCTGCTGCGCGCGGTCAGCTACCGCCACGAGCCGCTGGACGCGCTGGTGGCGCGCGCGGTCACCGGCGGCACCCAGGGCGTGATGCAGGTGGCCGTCAGCGCGCCGCAGCACCAGCCCCAACGCAACCATGATCAAGACAAGTACGACCATCAGCAATAAGCTGGGCCTGCACGCCCGCGCCTCGGCCAAGCTCACCAAGCTGGCGGGCAGCTTCCCCTGCGAGGTCTGGATCAGCAAGGGCGAGCGGCGCGTCAACGCCAAGAGCATCATGGGGGTGATGATGCTGGCCGCCGGCATCGGCAGCCAGGTCACGCTGGAGACCGAGGGCCCGCGCGAGCAGGAGGCGATGGACGCGCTGCTGGCCCTGATCAACGACAAGTTCGGGGAAGGGGAATGACTTTCTCGATCCACGGCCTCCCCGTCGCGCGCGGCATCGCCATCGGCCGCGCCGTGATCATGGGCGGGCGCGTGGACGTGGCGCACTACTTCGTCGAGCCCACCCAGGTCCAGGCCGAGATCGCCCGCGTGCGCGACGGCCGCGACGCCGTGATCGAGGAGATCCACCGGCTGCAGCAGACCATCGCCGGCATGGGGCCGAAGGAGGCGCCGCACGAGCTGACGGCGCTGCTGGACGTGCACCTGATGCTGCTGCAGGACCAGGACCTGATCGACGGCGTCAAGCACTGGATCACCGACCGGCTCTACAACGCCGAATGGGCGCTGACCACCCAGCTGGAGGTGCTGTCGCGCCAGTTCGACGAGATGGAGGACGAGTACCTGCGCGAGCGCAAGGCCGACCTGGAGCAGGTGGCCGAGCGCATCCTGCGCTACATGAAGGGCGTGGCCGCGCCGGTGGCGCCCCGGCGTCCGGCAGGCCAGGCGCGCCAGCAGGACCTGCTGCTGGACGGCACGGTGGACGTGCCGCTGGTGCTGATCGCGCACGACCTGTCGCCGGCCGACATGCTGCAGTTCAAGCAGAGCGTGTTCGCCGGCTTCGTGACCGACGTGGGCGGCAAGACCTCCCACACCGCCATCGTGGCGCGCAGCATGGACATCCCGGCCGTCGTGGGCGCGCGCTCGGCCAGCCAGCTGGTGCGCCAGGACGACTGGGTGATCATCGACGGCGATGCCGGCGTGATGATCGTCGACCCTTCGCCCATCATCCTGGCCGAGTACGGCTTCAAGCAGCGCCAGGCCGAGCTCGAGCGCGGCCGGCTGGCGCGCCTGAAGCACACGCCGGCGGTGACGCTGGACGGGCAGCGGGTGGAGCTGCTGGCCAACATCGAGCAGCCCGAGGACGCGCACGGCGCCCTGGCCGCCGGCGCGGTGGGCGTGGGGCTGTTCCGCAGCGAGTTCATGTTCATGGGCCGCCAGGGCCGGTTGCCGGGCGAGGAGGAGCAGTACCAGGCCTACCGCCGCGCCGTCGAGGGCATGCAGGGCCTGCCGGTGACCATCCGCACCATCGACGTCGGGGCCGACAAGCCGCTGGACGAATCGCGCCGCGACGCGGCCCACCTCAACCCGGCCCTGGGCCTGCGCGCCATCCGCTGGAGCCTGGCCGACCCGGCGATGTTCCTGACCCAGCTGCGCGCCATCCTGCGCGCGGCGGCGCACGGCAAGGTGAACATGCTGATCCCCATGCTGGCCCACGCGAGCGAGATCCGGCACACGCTGTCGCTGATCGATTTCGCCCGCGCCGAGCTGGACAACCGCGGCCTGGCCTACGGCCCGGTGTCGCTGGGCGCGATGATCGAGATCCCGGCGGCGGCGCTCACGCTCAAGATCTTCCTCAAGTACTTCGACTTCCTGTCCATAGGCACCAACGACCTGATCCAGTACACGCTGGCGATCGACCGGGCCGACGAGTCGGTGGCCCACCTGTACGACCCCTGCCACCCGGCCGTGCTGCGCCTGGTGGCCGAAACCATCGCCGAGTGCCAGGCGCAGGGCAAGCCGGTCAGCGTGTGCGGCGAGATGGCCGGCGACGTGACGCTGACCCGGTTGCTGCTGGGGCTGGGTCTGCGCAGTTTCTCCATGCATCCGGCGCAGATCCTGGCCGTCAAGCAGGAGGTGCTGCGCGCCGACACCGGCCGCCTCAAGGCCTGGGCCGCCCAGGTCCTGGAGGCCGAGGACCCCGGCAAGCTCCTGGGCTGACGCCGGCGCGGCCCGGAATGGGCCCGAATGGCTGTCAAGCTTGCCAGGGGGGCAGCTCAGCCATGGCCTTCCTGCGTCGATACTGGCGGCCTGCCGCCGCCAATGGCGGTGGATGCGCCAGTCAAAGGGGAGCACGTGCCAGTGAGCACCTATTCTTGGGACCCGCCGGGCAGGGCCGCCACCGACGCGGCCCCTGCGGCCGCCGATGAGCCGGCGTCCCCGCTGGCCCTCCTGAACCCGCGCCGCCACCTGGCGGCCGCGATCGGCTGGTCGGTGTTCGCCGTGGTGACCGTGGCGGGCGCGGGCGCGGCGCACTGGGTGGGCCGGGCCGCCGAGCAGCAGGTGCGCTGGGGCAGCGAACAGCTGGTGCTGCAGCTGGCCAACCAGACCCGGCAGACCCTGGCCGACAGCCTGGACAACCGTTTGTCCATCGTGCAGGCCACGGCGGCGCAGATCAAGGCGGCCGGCGACACCGGCGCGGCGGCGCTGCGCGCATCCCTGGCGTCGGTGCAGTCGCAGTTCCCGGAGTTCGCATGGCTGGGCCTGGCGGACGCCGCCGGCATCGTGGTGGCGGCCACCGGCGGGCTGCTCGAAGGAAAGGACGTGTCCGGGCGGCCCTGGTTCCAGGCGGCCGCGGCCGGCCCCTGGCTGGGGGACGTGCACCGGGCCCTCATGCTGGAGAAGCAACTGCCCATGGCGCCGGACGGCCAGCCGCTGCGCTTCGTGGACGCGGCCGTTCCCCTGCACGACGCGAACGGCCGGCGCCTGGTCCTGGGTTCGCACCTGGCCTGGCGCTGGGTCGAAGACCTGCAGGCGGCCTCGCTGCGGGCGCTCAGCAGCCACGAGCAGCTGGAGCTGATGCTGGTGGCGGCCGACGGCGCGGTCCTGACCGGTCCCCTGCCCTGGCAAGGGCGCATGCTCCATGCCGAGCAGGACCTGACCGAGGCCGGGCGCTACATCGTGGGCCAGGCCCGGCACGAGCCGCAGGCGGGCAGCCCCGGCCTGGCGTGGACCGTGGTGGTGCGCCAGCGCAGCGACTCCGTGCTGCGGCCGGCCCGCCAGGCCCAGCGTGCCGCGTTCAGCACGGTGCTGGGGGCGGCCCTGCTGGCGGCCGGGCTGGCCATCGCCGCGACGCTGCTGCTCACGCGCCGGCTGACCCGGCTGGCCGCACACGCCCAGGCGGTGCATGACGGCCGCGCCGACCGGCTTCGCCCGATCGGCGGCATCGACGAGGTCGCGCGCATAGGCGCCACGCTCGCGGCGGCCGTGTCCCAGCTGCAGGAGGAAAAGCGCGCCCTGCAGTCGCTCAACGGCGCCCTGGATGCCAAGGTGGCCGAACGCACGCGCCGGGTGGAGCGGTTGGCCTTGCGCAACAAGCAGGTGGCCGTGGTGCGCGAGCGCCTGCGGCTGGCGCGCGACATCCACGACTCGCTGGCCAACTCCCTGCTGGCGCTGCTGAACGACATCCGCCTGATGCGGGTGCTGCGCCGCCAGGGCCGCATGGACGATTTCGACCAGCGCCTGGCGTCCGCGGAGTCGGCCGCCTCGCGCGGCCTGGGCGAGGCGCGCGCGGCCATCACGCAGATGCGGCACAACAACGTGGGCGAGGCGGGCCTGGCCGCCGCCCTGAAGGAACTGCTGGTGCGCTTCAGCGAGCGCACCGGCATCGCCCACACGCTGGACCTGCCGCCGGGCGAGCTGCCCATCGCCACGGCCACCGCCGAGGTGGTGTTCCGCATCGCCGAGGAGGCGATCCGCAACGTCGAGCGGCATGCCTGCGCGCGCTCGCTGCAGGTCACGCTCGCGCCCGCGGGCGGCGGTGCGGTACGGCTCACCCTGGCCGACGACGGCGTGGGCTTCGACACCGCCGTCGGCAAGTCCGGCCACTACGGCCTGCAGGGCCTGCGCGAGCAAGCAGCACTCGTGGGCGGCGATCTGGGCGTCGACAGCCGGCCCGGCGCGGGCACGCGCGTCACCCTGAGCTTCCCGCCCGGCTAGCGCGTTTCCCCGCCTCCTCCCCCCCGGCCCGCATGCCCAGCACGGCCGCGCCGATGATCAAGGCGGCCGCCACGGCGATGCTGCCGGTCAGCGGCCGGCCCGTCACCCCCAGCAGCAGCACGGTGGAGGCCAGCGGCGTCAGGTAGCTCAGGATGCCGATCTGCCGCGCGTCGCCGGTCTTGAGCGCCTTGTCCCACAGGAAGAAGGCCGCGCCCAGCGGCCCCAGCCCCATGGCCGCCAGCAGCGCCCAGTCGCGCGCGGACAGCGCCGTGACCGGCTCCAGCGCCCAGTGGCAGGCCAGCGAGAGCAGGCCCGATACCAGGCCGAACAGGCCGATGGCCGCGGTGGGGAAAGCCGCCACGCGCCGCGTCGCCAGCGAGTAGCTGGCCCAGATGAAGGCCGAGCCCAGCGCCGGCAGGTAGCCCCAGGACCAGGCGCCGCGCACGCCATCCCCCGCGCTGCCCAGGATGGCGATGGCCGCGCCGGCGAAGCCGGCCAGCGCCGCGGCCACGTGCGCCGCCCGCAGCCGCAGGCCGGGCAGGAACAGCGGCGCCAGCACCACGATCAGCAGCGGCCAGAGGTAGTTGACCAGGTTGGCCTCCACCGGCGGCGCCAGGCGCAGCGCCACGAACAGCAGGAAGTGGAAGCCGAACAGGCCATAGATGCCCAGGGCCAGCGTGCGCGGCGGCACGCGCCACTGGCGTGCCAGCGGCCAGGCCGGCACGCTGCCGATCACCAGCGCGATGCCGGTGAGCAGGAAGGGCGGCAGGTGCGAGAGCGAGACGCCCAGCGTGGCGATGGAGGCCCACAGGGCGATGGCGCCCAGGGCATACAGGTTGGCATGCATGCCGCGAGCGTAATGCCTGGCGCGGCCCGGGGCCGTGGCTTCAGCGCCCGAGCCGGGCCAGCACGTCCTCGGCCTCCTGCAGGTCGCGCCCGTACTCCGTCAGGTAGCGGTCCCGCTCCTCGCTGGACCATTCGGCCGGCGAGAAGCTGTCGGCGGCGTAGCGCCGGCTGGTGTGCACCAGGCCGGACAGCCGCTGCATCATCGCCCGGTCGGGGAAGGTGTCGGGCTGCAGCAGGAAGCCCTCCACGTCCACCAGCTTGAGCGGGAAGGCGGGCGACTTGTCGCGCAGCAGCGCGCCAAACAGGTTGAGCCGGAACTCGGCGGGGCCGGCCGGCACCTCGCCGTTGAACTGCAGCAGCGCCACGGGCTGGTCGTTGGCGTCGAACACGCGGCCGCTGACCACGTAGCGGCCGGCCACCCGCACCTGGGCGCCCAGGTAGAAGTTGAGCGAGCCGCGCTCCAGCGCCTCGCGCGCCCCGCCTGTCCAGGTGGCGGGCACCAGCGGCTGGTAGACCACGTCGAAATGCGCCACGCCGGCCTGGCCCTGGGCCTGCACCTGGGCCAGCACGCGGATGGTGCCGGCCTGCTGGGCGAAGCCCTGGGCCTGCGGCGTCAGGCGGGCGCTGTAGCGGCCGTCGCCGGCGGCCTCGTCGGCGCCCGCGCCGTCGTCGGTGAAGGCGAGCGGGGCTTCGACGATGGTGATCAGGGCCGTGGTGTCGGGAACGCTGCGTGCCGCGGCGCGCTCGACCACCAACGGCAGGCTGCGGCCGTTCTCGTCCACCGCCTCCACGGTGAACCGCACCGACTCGCCGCCGCTCAGGAACACGCGTTCTTGGGTGGTGCGCAGCCGCACGCCCCCGGGCGCCCGGCCCTGGGCGTTGCGCAGTGGCTTGTCCTCGGCCACCGGCTCGAACGGGCGCACCTGGTCCGGGTGCTCCGCCAGCGGCCGCGATTCGGGCGGGTAGCGCGTGGCCTCGCGGTAGCGGGTGTAGACCTCCTCGGCGCGGTCGTAGCGCGCCTGCCACAGCGTGCGCTGCTGCGCGCGCGCCGCGCGCGCAGCAGCGCCGAAGGCCTCGGGTGCGCTGGCGCCGGAAGCGGGCGAGGGCGCGGCCGCACTGGCACCGCCGGCGTTTCCGGCTGCGGCCAGGGACGCCTCGCTGCCGCGGGCCTGCGTGTCATGGCCCCACCAGGCCAGCAGCGCCGCGCCGGCCGCCACGGCGAAGGCCGCGGGCCAGCGCCTGCGCAGCGTCCGTCTCAATCCATCCCGCATGCGCGCCGGTCCTGCTGGTGCGCCATCCGTGCCATCGAATGGTTCGGTATCAGCGGGCGTTGGTGACCATGTCGGCCCGCACCTTGGACACCACGCCGGCCCAGTTGCCCCGGGTGTAGTGGTCCAGCGACTCGCTGTCGTCGCGGAAGCGCACCGAGTGGTAGGCCCACTTGGCGCGGCCACCCTCGTTGGCCGCGGTGCCCAGGGTCAGGTCGTTGCACAGCCAATCGGTGGGGTTGCAGTAGCTGCCGCCGCCCGAGCCGGACACGCCCCCGGCCGAGTGGTAGGCCACGGCCTCGTCGTCCTGGCCGGCCAGGATGCCCGAGTACAGCGTGCCCTTGGCGCCGGCGTACATGTAGAACCACTTGGCGCGGGTCTGGTTGTGGTCGTACATCGCGCGGGCGGTGGAGGTCTTGAGGTCCGAGGTGAGCGGGTCCGACACCGCCCAGCTGCCGGCGTCCGCCAGCTCGCTGCCGCCGGCCGCGCCGGCCGCGATGTTCACCCACTTGATGTTCCAGCCGGTCTGGGTTCCGCCGGTGTCGCCGCACACGCCGGAGCTGCTGGGCGCGGCGTTCTTCACGTTGCGCGTGCTGCCGCCGTACAGCGACAGGGCATAGCCGATCTGCAGGTCGCCGGCGCTGTGCGCCGCGACGTAGCACCAGTTGGCGCCGGTGCAGTAGCAGTCCAGCGCGTCGCGTATGCGGGCGTTGGTGGTGCTGATGCGGCCATAGCCGTCCCAGTTGACCGATTTCTTGTTGACGCCGGCCTCGGTACTGCCCGGGCCCCAGTAGGTGAAGTCGGCGTGGTTGCCCACGGCGCCGCCGCCGGTGCGGCCGTTGATCCAGAGCGAGTAGTTGGTGGCCAGGGCGCCGCCGGCGAGGCAGGCGAGGGCGCCGGCCAGGGCGATCCAGCGGCGCGAGCGAGACTGGGGCATGGTTTCCTCCCGTGTTGTGTTCTGTACCGCGGCCATTGTTCGCGGACGGAACCCGGCCCGGGATTGGTGGAAACACCGGGCGCGCCGGAGTTCGAAGGGTGCTACCGATTTGGCTTTATTTCCCCCCCCCCTTTTCCCCCCGCCCCTCTTCGCCCCCGCCGGGGCGAAGAGGGGAGCTTTGATTTGGTTTCGTCGCACCGGCTACGCCACTACAGGCCACCGTCGCCACCTCCGCGCGCGTCACGGCCCGGGCGCTGCAGTCCTAGGAATGGCTGCCCGACCAGCGCGCAGCCGCGAGCCAGCGCGCAAGCGCGGCTGGCTCGCAAGGGGAAGCCAGCATCCCCTCTTCTTGTCTCGTCCTGGCCAGCGCTTCGCGCGGCCAGCGGCTCCGAGCCTGCCAGCGTCGAAGCGCGTCCAACAGCAGGTTCGCGCCGGGGGGAGAAGGGGGAGAAGGCGAGGAGCTCCTGCAGCCTACAAGCAGGCCAGCACCACTATCCGCCGCGCGGCGTCTCAGGCCACGCCGGCCGCGTGCGCCTGCTGGTCGGCGTGGTAGCTGGAGCGCACCATGGCGCCGACGGCGGCGTGGGAAAAGCCCATCTCGTAGGCCTTGGCCTCGAACATCCTGAAGGTGTCCGGGTGCACGTAGCGCCGCACCGGCAGGTGCGAGGTGGAGGGCGCCAGGTACTGGCCGATGGTGAGCATGTCGATGCCGTGCGCGCGCATGTCGCGCATGACCTCCAGGATCTCCTCGTCGGTCTCGCCCAGGCCCACCATCAGCCCGCTCTTGGTCGGCACCGTGGGGTGCAGCGCCTTGAACTTCTTCAGCAGGTTCAGGCTGAAGCGGTAGTCGGAGCCGGGCCGCGCCTCCTTGTACAGGCGCGGGATGGTCTCCAGGTTGTGGTTCATCACGTCCGGCGGCGCGGCCTTGAGGATCTCCAGCGCGCGGTCGTCGCGGCCGCGGAAGTCGGGCACCAGGATCTCGATGGTGGTGCCGGGCGAGAGCTCGCGCGTGCGGCGGATGCAGTCCACGAAGTGCTGGCTGCCGCCGTCGCGCAGGTCGTCCCGGTCCACGCTGGTGATGACCACGTACTTGAGCTGGAGGCGGGCGATGGTGCGCGCCAGCATCGAAGGCTCGCTGGCGTCCAGCGGGTCCGGCCGTCCGTGGCCCACGTCGCAGAACGGGCAGCGGCGGGTGCACTTGTCGCCCATGATCATGAAGGTCGCCGTGCCCTTGCCGAAGCACTCGCCGATGTTGGGGCAGGACGCTTCCTCGCACACCGTGTGCAGGTTGCTTTCGCGCAGGATCTGCTTGATCTCGTAGAAGCGCGTGGTGGGCGAGCCGGCGCGCACGCGGATCCACTCGGGCTTCTTCAGCAGCTCGCCCTGCTCCACCTTGACCGGGATGCGCGACAGCTTGGCCGCGGCCTTCTGCTTGGCCAGCGGGTTGTAGGCCTCGGTGGCCTGGGCCTCGCGCACGACGGGGTTGGAGCTCATGGTGTGTGTCCTTCAGGGCGCCAGCAGCACGGCCAAGTGACGGCTCAGCCTTTGCGCGGCCTCGTCCCAGGGGAGGGAGACGCCGATTGTAGAAAGGTCCACCGTCCGCAGCCCGGCATGGCCGCAGGGGTTGATGCGGGAGAAGGGTTCCAGGTCCATGGCCACGTTCAGCGCCAGGCCGTGGTAGGTGCAGTGGCGGCTGACCTTGATGCCCAGGGCGGCGATCTTGCCCAGCCCTTCGAAGGAACTCCCTTCCCCTTTAGGGGATGGCTGGGGTGGGGGCAGGCGCGCATGGGCGAAGGGATCGTCCAGGCGCACGTAGATCCCCGGCGCGCCGGCCACCCGGTGCCCGGTCACCCCCAGGCCGGCCAGGGTGCGGATGACGGCCTCCTCCAGGCGGTAGACGTATTCCTTGATGAAGTAGCCGGCGCGCCGCAGGTCGATCAGCGGGTAGGCCACCACCTGGCCGGGGCCGTGGTAGGTGACCTGGCCGCCGCGGTCGGTGGCGACCACCGGGATGTCGCCGGGCAGCAGCAGGTGCTCGGGCCTGCCGGCCAGGCCCTGGGTGAACACCGGCGGGTGTTCGCACAGCCACAGCTGGTCGGGCGTGTCCGCCGCACGGGCGGCGGTGAAGGCCTGCATGGCCCGGTACGTGGCCAGGTAGCCGACCCGCCCGCGTACCTGCGGCTCCATGGTCAGAGCACGACCTTGACCATCGGGTGGGTGGACAGCGTGCGGTAGAGCTCGTCCAGCTGCTCGCGGCTGGTGGCGTTGATCGTGATGGTCACGCCCAGGTAGTTGCCGGCCTTGCTGTCGCGCAGCTCGATGCTGGACGCGTCGAAGCCCGGGTCGAAGCGCTGCGCGATGTGGGTGACGGCGTGGACGAAGCCGTCCACCTTGGCGCCCATCACCTTGATGGGAAAGCGCGACGGGTAGTCGATCAGGGAATCCTTGCGCGGATCGGTGGGCGGCGTGGCGGAGGAGGTGGTCATGGTCAGGAGGACTGCTTGGCGCGCTGGTAGAGCGCGTACAGCTGCTGGTAGATGGGGCCGGGCCGGCCGCTTCCAATGGGCCGGCCGTCCAGGCGGGTGACCGGCAGCACCTCCTTGGTGGCCGAGGACAGCATCAGCTCGTCGGCCGCGAACACCTCCTCGCGCGGGATGCGGCGCAGCTGGAAGCCGACGCCGGCATCGCGGCACAGCTGCTCGATCAGGCCGTAGCGTATGCCTTCCAGCACCAGATGGTCGCGCGGCGCGCCCATCACCACGCCGTCCTGGACCACCCACACGTTGGACGCGGCGGCCTCGCTCAGGAAGCCGTCGCGGAACATCACCGTCTCCGCCGCGCCCTCGTCGGCGCTGAGCTGGCGCGACAGCACGGCGCCGGCCAGGCTGATGCTCTTGATGTGCGCCTTCTCCCAGCGAAAGTCGTCCGCCGTGACGCAGGCCACGCCCTCGCTGCGGTCGCCGGGCTTGGCCGGGCTCATGCGGTTGCTCATCGCGAACACCGTGGGGGTGACGCCCTGCACCATCACATGGTCGCGCATGGCCACGCCGCGGGTGACCTGCAGGTAGACCAGCTGATCCAGGCTTTCCGCCTTTGCCCCGCAGGATCGGGCGTAGGCATCGATCAGCTTCATGACCAGCTCGCGCCACTGCGCCGCGCTCAGGGGATTGGCGATGCGCAGCTCGCCCAGGCTGCGGCCCAGGCGGGCCGTGTGCTCCTCGAAGCGGAACGGCCGCCCGCCGTACACCGGCACCACCTCGTACACGCCGTCGCCGAAGATGAAGCCGCGGTCCATGACGCTTACCTTGGCATCGCGCAGGGTGGTGAACTCGCCGTTCAGGTAGCAGGGCAGGGCGGGGAGGGCAGCGTCGGTCATGCGTGGATTGTCGCGGTTTGCAAAACACCCGTGACCCGCCTGAAGCCGAGCTCGCAGCTCAGGCTCGCGGAATCGTCGTGGTTTCTACCTATAATCAGTGGCTTTGTCGAAATTCAGGACCCAAGGCGCGGGCTGCGAACGATGACAACCAGGCCGGCGCCTCCTGATGCGGAGGACGAGCCCCCCATCACGCCGCTGAACGCCGAACAGGCACGTCAGCTGCGCGAGCGCCACCCATCAGTCTCCCCCTGGTGGGTGGTGTCGGGGCAGTTCGCGGTGGCGCTCGTGGCGGCCTTGGCCGCCTGGGCCTGGACCGGGAGGCACAACGTCGGTTGGTCGGTGGCCTATGGCGCGCTGGCCGTGGCGGTGCCGGCCGGCGTGTTCGCGCGGGCGCTGGCCCGGCGGACCGCCCGGGGCGGCGGCGTCGGTGCCGGGCTGCTGGCGTGGGAGCTGGTCAAGATCGGCCTGACCGTGGCCTTGCTGGCGGCGGCGCCCCGTGTGGTGGCGCAGCTGGACTGGCTGGGCTTGCTGGCGGGCGTGGTCCTGGCGACGAAGGTGTATTGGGTGGCGCTGGCCGTGTGGCGGGCGCCCAGGGCGAATTGAGAACTGAAAGAGCCATGGCTGCCGAAAACGGACCGAACGCAGGCGAGTACATCCAGCACCACCTGCAGCACCTGCAGAAGAACTTCTCGTTCGAGAGCGTGCAGCAGACATCCATCGTCGACTTCAGCGTCTTCAACCTCGACTCCGTCTTCTATTCGGTGGTGCTGGGCATCATCGGCTGCTTCATCCTGTGGCGCGCCGCGCGCCGCGCCACCTCGGGCGTGCCGGGCCGCTTCCAGGCCGCGGTGGAGATCCTGGCCGAGATGGTGGAGACCCAGGCCCGGGGCGTGATCCACAACGAGAAGAGCCGCAAGCTGGTCTCGCCGCTGGCGCTCACGGTGTTCGTCTGGATCTTCCTGATGAACTTCATGGACATGCTGCCGGTGGACCTGCTGCCGCAGATCTGGCACACGGCGGGGCCCGCGCTGGGCTTCAAGGACTACATGCGGGTGGTGCCCACGGCCGACCTGTCCACCACCTTGGGCCTGTCGGTGAGCGTGCTGCTGGTGTGCCTGGCCTACAACATCAAGATCAAGGGCCTGGGCGGCTGGGGCCACGAGCTGATCTCCGCGCCCTTCGGCGCCCATCCGCTGCTGTGGCCGTTCAACTTCGCCATGCAGATGATCGAATTCCTGGCCAAGACCGTCTCGCACGGCATGCGGCTGTTCGGCAACATGTTCGCCGGCGAACTCGTGTTCATGCTGATCGCGCTGATGGGCGGCGTGTGGGCCTGGCAGTTCAACCCGCTGTCCGGCGGCTTCTGGCTGGGTGTCGGCCACGTCGCCGCCGGCACGGTGTGGACGCTGTTCCACATCCTGATCATCACGCTGCAGGCCTTCATCTTCATGATGCTGACGCTGATCTACGTGGGCCAGGCGCACGACGCGCACTGATCAAAAGAACCAACGCTTCCCTTCCCTTCCTTTCCTTTTTCCACTTTCTTACTAGGAGCAATCATGGAAAACATCCTCGGTCTCGTCGCGCTGGCTTGCGGCATCATCGTCGGCCTGGGCGCCATCGGCGCCTCCATCGGCATCGCGCTGATGGGCGGCAAGTACCTCGAGTCCTCGGCCCGCCAGCCGGAGCTGATGAACGAGCTGCAGACCAAGATGTTCATTCTGGCCGGCCTGATCGACGCGGCCTTCCTGATCGGCGTGGCCATCGCCCTGCTGTTCGCCTTCGCCAACCCCTTCGTCCTGCGCTGATCCCGGCCGCCGGGGCCACGACGGAAAGGACCGTTCCGTGAATATCAACGCGACACTGTTCCTGCAGGCGATCGTCTTCGCGATCCTTGTGTGGTTCACGATGCGCTACATCTGGCCGCCGATCGCCACGGCGCTCGACGAGCGCGCCCGCAAGATCGCCGAGGGCCTGGCCGCCGCCGACAAGGCCAAGGCCGACCTCGCCGCGGCCGACCGCCGCGTCGAGGAGGAGCTGGCCCGCGCCCGCACCGAGACCGCCACGCTGCGCGCCGACGCCGAGCGCCGCGCCCAGGCCACCATCGAGGAGGCCAAGGCGCGCGCCACGGAGGAAGGCAACAAGATCATCGCCGCCGCCCGCGCCGAGGCCGAGCAGCAGACCGTCAAGGCCCGCGAGGCCCTGCGCGAGCAGGTCGCCGCCCTGGCCGTCAAGGGCGCCGAGCAGATCCTGCGCCGCGAGGTCAATGCCGGCGTGCACGCCGAGCTGCTCAACCGGCTGAAGACCGAGCTGTAGACATGGCTGAACTCGCCACCATTGCCCGCCCGTACGCCGAGGCGCTGTTCGAGTCGTCCAAGGCCGATCTGAACGGCACCGCGCAGTGGCTGGACGCGCTGGCGGCCGTGGCCGGCAACGCCCAGCTGCTGGACTTCGCGGCCAACCCCCGGGTCACCGACCAGCAGGTCTTCGACCTCACCGTCGGCGTGGCCAGGGTTGAATTGCCGCCGGCGGCCCGCAACTTCCTGCGCACCGTCATCGAGAACGGCCGCCTGGCCGCGCTGCCCGAGGTCGCCGCCCAGTTCCGCGCGCTGAAGAACTCGCAGGGCGGCTCGTCGGACGCGGTGGTCTACAGCGCGTTCCCGATCCCGGCCGCCTCGCTGGCCGAGGTCGCCGGGGTGCTGGAGAGGCGCTTTCGCCGCAAGCTCAACCTCACCGTGCAGGAAGACCCGTCCCTGATCGGCGGGATCCGCGTGGTGGTCGGCGACGAGGTGCTGGACACCTCGGTGCGCGCCCGCCTCGAACAGATGAAAGTCGCGCTCACCGCCTGAAGCCCTCACCGGCGTCGGCCCGCAAACCTTAACTAGGAAAGAGTCATGCAACTCAATCCCGCTGAAATTTCCGAATTGATCAAGAGCCGGATCGAGGGCCTGGCCGCCAGCGCCGACATCCGCAACCAGGGCACGGTGATCTCCGTGACCGACGGCATCGTCCGCATCCACGGCCTCTCGGAAGCCATGGCCGGCGAGATGCTGGAGTTCCCGCCCACGCCCGACGGCACGCCGACCTTCGGCCTGGCCCTGAACCTCGAGCGCGACTCCGTCGGCGCGGTGATCCTGGGCGAGTACGAGCACATCTCCGAGGGCGACACCGTCAAGTGCACGGGCCGCATCCTGGAAGTGCCCGTGGGCCCCGAGCTGGTGGGCCGCGTGGTCAACGCCCTGGGCCAGCCGATCGACGGCAAGGGCCCGATCAACGCCAAGCTGACCGACGTGATCGAGAAGGTCGCCCCGGGCGTGATCGCGCGCAAGTCGGTGGACCAGCCGGTGCAGACCGGCCTGAAGTCGATCGACGCCATGGTGCCCATCGGCCGCGGCCAGCGCGAGCTGATCATCGGCGACCGCCAGACCGGCAAGTCCGCCGTCGCGGTCGACACGATCATCAACCAGAAGGGTCAGAACATGACCTGCGTGTACGTCGCCATCGGGCAGAAGGCGTCCACGATCAAGAACATCGTGCGCTCGCTCGAAGCCAACGGCGCGATGGAGTACACCATCGTCGTCGCCGCCTCGGCCTCCGAGTCGGCCGCCATGCAGTACGTCTCGGCGTACTCCGGCTGCACCATGGGCGAGTACTTCCGCGACCGCGGCCAGGACGCGCTGATCATCTATGACGACCTGTCCAAGCAGGCCGTCGCCTACCGCCAGGTGTCGCTGCTGCTGCGCCGCCCGCCGGGCCGCGAAGCCTACCCCGGCGACGTGTTCTACCTCCACAGCCGCCTGCTGGAGCGCGCCGCGCGCGTGAACGCCGACTACGTGGAAGCCTTCACCAAGGGCCAGGTGAAGGGCAGGACCGGCTCGCTCACGGCCCTGCCGATCATCGAGACGCAGGCCGGCGACGTGTCCGCCTTCGTGCCGACCAACGTGATCTCGATCACCGACGGCCAGATCTTCCTGGAGACCAGCCTGTTCAACGCCGGCATCCGTCCCGCCATCAACGCCGGCATCTCGGTGTCGCGCGTGGGCGGCGCCGCCCAGACCAAGCTGATCAAGTCGCTGTCCGGCGGCATCCGTACCGACCTGGCGCAGTACCGCGAGCTGGCCGCCTTCGCGCAGTTCGCGTCCGACCTGGACGCCGCCACGCGCAAGCAGCTGGACCGCGGCGCCCGCGTGACCGAGCTGCTCAAGCAGCCGCAGTACAGCCCGCTGCCCATCTCGCTGATGGCCGCTTCGCTGTTCGCGGTGAACAAGGGCTTCTTCGACGACGTGGACGTCAAGAGGGTGCTGGCCTTCGAATCCGGCCTGCACGGCTGGCTGAAGGACAAGAACGCCGGCCTGCTGGCCAAGCTGGAGAAGGACAAGGCCATGGACAAGGACGCCGAGGCCGAGCTGACCTCCGCCATCCAGGCCTTCAAGAAAACCTTCGCTTAAGGAACTGCCATGGCAGCCGGCAAGGAAATCCGCGGCAAGATCAAGTCGGTGGAGAACACCAAGAAGATCACCAAGGCCATGGAGATGGTCGCCGCCTCCAAGATGCGCAAGGCGCAGGAGCGGATGCGTTCCGCCCGGCCCTACAGCGAGAAGGTCCGCAACATCGCCGCCAACCTCGGCAAGGCCAACCCGGAGTACACGCACGCGTTCATGAAGACGAACGACGTGAAGGCTGCGGGCATCATCGTGGTCTCTACCGACAAGGGCCTGTGCGGCGGGCTCAACACCAACGTGCTGCGCGCCGTGACGCAGAAGCTGCGCGAGCTGCAGGGCGGCGGCACAGCGGTGCAGACCGTGGCCATCGGCAACAAGGGCTTCGGCTTCCTGAACCGCATCGGCGCGGCGGTGGTGTCGCATGTCACCCAGCTGGGCGACACGCCGCACCTGGAGCGCCTGATCGGGCCGGTGAAGGTGCTGCTGGACCAGTACGCCGAAGGCAAGCTGAACGCGGTGTACATCTCGTACACCAAGTTCATCAACACCATGCGCCAGGAGCCCGTGCTGGAGCAGCTGCTGCCCCTGTCCGCCGCGAAGATGCAGGCCGAGTCCGCCGCCAGCGCCAGCGCCGGCGAGCACGGCTGGGACTACATCTACGAGCCGGACGCCCGCAGCGTCATCGACGAGCTGCTGCTGCGCTACGTCGAGGCGCTGGTCTACCAGGCGGTGGCCGAGAACATGGCGTCCGAGCAGTCGGCCCGCATGGTGGCCATGAAGGCCGCCACCGACAACGCCGGCAACCTCATCGGCGAGCTCAAGCTGGTCTACAACAAGACGCGCCAGGCCGCGATCACGAAAGAGCTTTCGGAGATCGTGTCGGGTGCGGCGGCCGTTTAAATATTCGGAGCAAACAACATGGCTCAAATCCAAGGAAAGATCGTCCAGTGCATCGGCGCCGTCGTGGACGTCGAGTTCCCGCGCGACCACATGCCGCGCGTGTACGACGCACTGAAGATGGAAGGCACCGCGCTGACGCTGGAAGTGCAGCAGCAGCTGGGTGACGGCGTGGTGCGCACCATCGCGCTGGGCTCGTCCGACGGCCTGCGCCGCGGCTCCATGGTCTACAACACCGGCGCGCCGATCACCGTGCCGGTGGGCAAGGCCACGCTGGGCCGCATCATGGACGTGCTGGGCAACCCGATCGACGAGCGCGGCCCCGTGGACCAGCAGCTCACGGCCGCCATCCACCGCAGGGCCCCCGCGTACGACGAGCTGTCCCCCTCGCAGGAACTGCTGGAGACCGGCATCAAGGTGATCGACCTGATCTGCCCGTTCGCCAAGGGCGGCAAGGTGGGCCTGTTCGGCGGCGCCGGCGTCGGCAAGACCGTGAACATGATGGAGCTGATCAACAACATCGCCAAGGCCCACTCCGGCCTGTCGGTGTTCGCCGGCGTGGGGGAGCGCACCCGCGAGGGGAACGACTTCTACCACGAGATGGCCGACTCCGGCGTGGTGAAGCTGGACAACCTGGCCGAGTCGAAAGTGGCCATGGTGTACGGCCAGATGAACGAGCCCCCGGGCAACCGCCTGCGCGTGGCGCTGACGGGCCTGACGATCGCTGAGTCCTTCCGTGATGAAGGACGTGACGTTCTCTTCTTCGTCGACAACATCTACCGCTACACGCTGGCCGGCACCGAGGTGTCGGCGCTGCTGGGCCGCATGCCCTCTGCCGTGGGCTACCAGCCGACGCTGGCCGAGGAGATGGGCCGCCTGCAGGAGCGCATCACCTCCACCAAGGTGGGCTCCATCACCTCCATCCAGGCCGTGTACGTGCCCGCGGACGACCTGACCGACCCGTCGCCCGCCACCACCTTCGCCCACCTGGACGCCACCGTGGTGCTGTCGCGCGACATCGCCGCGCTGGGCATCTACCCCGCCGTGGACCCGCTGGACTCCACCAGCCGCCAGGTCGACCCGAACGTGGTCGGCGAGGACCACTACAGCACCACCCGCTCGGTGCAGGCCACCCTGCAGCGCTACAAGGAACTGCGCGACATCATCGCGATCCTGGGCATGGACGAACTCTCGCCCGAGGACAAGCTGGCCGTGGCCCGCGCCCGCAAGATCCAGCGCTTCCTGTCCCAGCCCTTCCACGTGGCCGAGGTGTTCACCGGCTCGCCCGGCAAGTACGTGCCGCTGGCCGAGACCATCCGCGGCTTCAAGATGATCGTGGCCGGCGAGTGCGACCACCTGCCCGAGCAGGCCTTCTACATGGTCGGCACCATCGACGAGGCCTTCGAGAAGGCCAAGAAGCTGGCAGCCTGAGCATGGTCGACAGCACGCACACCATCCACGTCGACGTGGTGAGCGCCGAGGAGTCGATCTTCTCGGGCGAGGCGCGCTTCGTCGCGCTGCCCGGCGAGGCCGGCGAGCTCGGCATCTACCCGCGCCACACGCCGCTGATCACGCGCGTGCGGCCCGGCTCCGTGCGCATCGAGAAGGCCGACGGCGGCGAGGAGTTCGTGTTCGTGGCCGGCGGCATCCTGGAGGTGCAGCCCAATCGCGTCACCGTGCTCTCGGACACCGCCATCCGCGGCAAGGACCTGGACGAGCAGAAGGCCACCGAAGCCCGCCAGGCCGCCGAAGAGGCGCTGAAGAACGCCAAGAGCGAGATCGACATCGCCAAGGCGCAGTCCGAGCTGGCCGTCATGGCCGCCCAGATCGCGGCCCTGCGCAAGTACCGCCAGAAGAAATAACCAGCAGGCGGCGAACCCGACAAGAACGCGCTAAAAACCCGCGCACTCGAGCCCCGGCCGCAAGTCCGGGGCTTTTTTCCTGGGGCCGCACGGGGCCGCGCTACTTCCCGGAGGGCGCCGCCTTCTCCAGCGCCGCGCGGGCGCGCCGCGCCGCCTCGGCCTGGCCGCGTTCGGACAGCGTGTCCGCCACGCTGCGCAGCTGCTGCGCCGTCAGGCCCACGTTCATGCTGATGCGCATGTGCGCCTGCAGCTGCGGTTCCACGCCGGGCATCGCGGCCAGTGCGCCCACGGTGGCCAGTTCGCGGCTGCGCCAATCCAGGTTGTCGCGCCCGAAGATGTCGCCGAACAGATGCGTCTTCAGGTACTCGTCGATGGCCGGCGCGAACTCGAACAGCGGCCCGCGCACGGGTGCACCCGAGAGCCTGGTCTGGTTGGCCGTGCCCAGGGCGAGCAGTTCCTTGCCGGTCGGCACAGGCCCCGGCGCACGGCCGGGGGCATCCTGCACGCCGCGCTGGCGCCGCGCGTCCAGCACCTTCATCAGCTCGCCCAGTGCGTTCAGGCTGCGCGGGAACCCCGCGTAGGCATACAGCTGGACCAGGATCTCCTTGGCGTCGCTGATGGCCAGCCCCGCGTCCAGCCCTTCGTCCAGCGCGGCTGCCAGCCGAGGCATGTCGCCCAGCGCCATGGCCGCGCCGATGGGGGCGATGGCTTGCTGCCTGCGCGGCAGCGGGGTGTTCGCGTCCGGGGTCGCGGCCGCCGGCGCGGGTTGCGCGGCAGCGCCGCCGCTTCCCGGCAACGCGACCCAGGCGAGGGCTGCCCCGAGGATTGCGCGCCGGCCGGCCAGGTCAGTGGGCGTTGTATTGCTCGTCATCGACTTTCTCCATCCAGGTCACGTTCCTGCCGTCCGCCGTGCCCGTCACGGCCAGGTGGGTCATCGCCGTGGTCGGGCCCGCCCCGTGCCAGTGCTTGACGCCGGGCGGGCACCAGACGACGTCGCCGGGGCGGATCGCCTGCACGGGCCTGCCCCATTCCTGCGTGAGGCCCACGCCGGAGGTGACCACCAGCCGCTGGCCCGCGGGGTGCGTGTGCCAGGCCGAGCGCGCGCCCGGCTCGAAGGTGACGAATGCCCCCGAGGCATTGATGCTGCCGTCTGAGGGCCAGACGGGATCCACCCGCACGCGGCCGGTGAAGAACTCGGCCGGGCCGGCGGCCGAGGCCTGGCTGCCGGCGCGGGTGATCTCCTGCGCCGCGGCGCCGGTGGCCTGCGCGATGGCGACCTGCGCCGGTGCCACCTGCAGCAGCGCCGCGCAGGCCGTGGCGGCCAGGAGCTTTGCTTTCGTCCTCATCGTCTTCCTTTCGTGAATCAAGCCGTTGGCGGCCGCAGCCGGCGGCCGCTGCCCACCGCCAGCGAGGCGAGCACGAGCAGGGCCGCGCCGCCGGCGAACGTCGCCATGATGGAAAAGCGGTCGAGCAGCCAGCCGCCGAATGCCGCGCCCAGCATGATGGCCAGCTGGATCGCGGCCACCATGAGGCCGCCGCCGGCCTCGGGCTCGTCGCCCACGCCGTGCGCCAGCCAGTTGGACCAGCACACGGGGATCGCGGCATTGAGCGTGCCCCAGGCCGCCATCGCCGCTCCCGCGGCCCCCAGCACCTGGCCGCCGGCCAGCAGGGCGAGCGTCACGGCCGCCAGGGCCAGCGGCAGGCCGCCCAGCAGCCCGTAGAGGTGGCGCCGCAGCAGCGCCGTGGCCAGGGAGGTGCCGGCGAAACCGGCCACGCCCAGGCCCAGCAGCAGCATCGACAGCTGCGGCAAGGACGCGCGGGTCACCGTTTCCAAAAAGGGCCGCAAGTAGGTGAAGGTGGTGAACGCGCCGCCGAAGGAGAGCATCACGCCCAGCATCGCGAACGCCACGTTGCGCCGCCGCAGCAACCCCAGCACGCGCCCGAGGGGGACCGCCGCCTGCGGCCGCATCGCGGGCAGGCTGGTCCACTGCCACGCCAGGTTCAAGGCCGCCAACGGCACCAGCAGCCAGAACACGCCGCGCCAGCCGATCAGGCCCCCGAGCAGGCTGCCCACCGGCGCCGCCACCGCCGTCGCCACGGCGTTGCCCATGTACAGCAGGCCCATGGCGCGCGGCAGGGAGGCGCGCGGCACGAGGCGCATCACGGTCGCGGTCGACAGCGCCCAGAAGCCGCCCACGGTCACGCCCAGGAGGGCCCGTGCCGCCATCAGCAGCGCGAAGCTGGGCGCCAGCGCGATGAGCACGAGGGACGCGAGCATGCAGCCCGTGAGGGCCGTCAGCACCAGCCGCCGGTCGAACCGGCCGGCGATGGGCGCGATCAGCAGGCTGGTCAGCACGGCGAACAAGCCGGAGATGGAAATCGCCTGGCCGGCCATGCCGTCGGTCGCTCCCAGGTCGCGGGCGATCGGCGTCAGGAGGCTGACGGGCATGAACTCGGCGGCGATGAGCAGGGCGACGCACATCGTCATCGAGCCCACGGCGCCCCGGGTGCCTCGGGCCGCGGGCAGGCCGGCCGGGTGTGCTTGCGCGGAGGGTGTCGTTGGCATGGGGCCATGGTAGGGACGGACCTGCGCGCGCGGACTGCCGGCGGCCGCACGACGCCATGAGGACTGCTCATGAATCGCGGCCTCCTAGAATGGATGAGGCCCCCAGCACCCATCCCATGCCCCGCGAGAACCTCAACGACCTGCTCGCCTTCCTCGCGGTGGCGCAGGAGCGCAGCTTCACCCGCGCTGCCGCCAAGCTCGGGGTGTCGCAGTCGGCGCTGAGCCACACCCTTCGCGCGCTCGAAACCCGCCTGGGCGTGCGGCTGCTGACGCGCACCACGCGCAGCGTGTCGCCCACGGAGGCGGGCGAGCGCCTGATGCAGACCGTGGCGCCACGGCTGGAGGAGATCGAGGCCGAGATCGCTGCCGTCAGCGACCTGGGGGACCGTCCCTCGGGCACGATCCGCATCACGGCGATCGACCACGTCATCGACACGGTGCTGTGGCCCCGGCTGGTCGGCGTGCTGCAGCAGTACCCCGACGTGCGCGTGGAACTGAGCGCCGAGTACCGCATGGTGGACATTGCGGCCGAGCGCTACGACATCGGCGTGCGCTACGGCGACCAGGTGCAGAAGGACATGGTGGCGGTGCGGCTCACGCCGGACGTTCCCATGACCATCGTCGGCTCGCCGCGCTACTTCCGCACGCACAAGCTGCCCACGCGCGTGCAGGACCTGGTGCGCCACAACTGCATCACGCTGCGGCTGACCGGGGGCGGCATGTATGCCTGGGAACTGCGCGACGGCGGCCGCGACGTCGAGGTGCGCGTCGAGGGGCAGGTGACCTTCAACGGTGCCTACCAGATGCTCCATGCCGCGCTGGACGGCTATGGCCTGGCCTTCCTGCCGGTCGACATGACGCAGCCGCACGTCGACGCCGGCCGCCTGGTGCGCGTGATGGACGACTGCTGCCCGAACTTCCCCGGGCTGCACGCGTACTACCCCAGCCGCCGGAACTCGTCGCGCGCGCTGCGGCTGGTGATCGAGGCGATCAGGCTGAAGGCCTGATCGCGGTCACAACAGCTTGTCCGGCGTGGCCGGCAGCTGGCGGATGCGCCTGCCGGTGGCGTGGTGGATCGCGTTGAGGATCGCCGGCGCGACCCCCACCATCGCGATCTCGCCCAGGCCCTTGACGCCCAGCGGGTTGAGGTGCGGGTCCTCCTCCGGCACGAAGATCACCTCCATGACCGGCGGCGCATCGGCATGGACCGGAACGGCGTACTCGGCCAGGTTCGCGTTCGGCATGCGCCCGTTGCGGCCGTCCACGACCGAGTGCTCCATCAGCGCCATGCCGATGCCGCCGATCATGCCGCCGATGCACTGGCTGCGGGCCAGCTTCGGGTTGATGACGCGCCCCGCGCCGTAGGCGCCCACCATGCGCCGCACGCGGGTCTCGCCCAGGTCGGGGTCGACGGCCACTTCCACGAAGACGGCGCCGAATGCGTGCTTGGAAAAGCCCTTGCTCTGCTCGTCGGGTGCGGCGGACTCGGTGGCCTCCACGGGCCGTCCCAGCCTGCGCATGGCTTCGCCGACGTCGGCGATGTCGCCGCCGATCCCGGCCCGTGCGAGGGCGTCCTGCCGCACCTTGCGGCACGCGGCCTGGACGGCGCTGCCCACGCTGGCCATGGTCATCGAGCCGCCGTGCACCGGTGCCCTGGGCAGCCGGGTGTCGCCGAGCATGAAGCGCACGCGGTCCATGGGCAGGCCCAGCGTTTCGGCGGCCACCTGCGTCATCGAGGTCCAGGTGCCCGGCCCCATGTCGCTGGACGCGGTGCTCACCTCCGCCGTGCCGTCGGGCAGGAGCCGGGCGCGGGCCGACGCGGGCGCGAAGTTCATCGGGTAGGTGGCCGTGGCCATGCCCCAGCCGATCAGCCAACGACCGTCGCGCATCGACCCGGTGGCCGGGTTGCGCCGGCTCCAGCCGAAGCGCTCGGCCGCCAGCCGGTAGGCCTCGCGCGTGGCGCGGCTGGAGAACGGCAGGTTGCGGAACTCGTCGCGCTGCGGCTCGTTGCGCAGCCGCAGTTCCACCGGATCGATCCCCAGCTGCGCGGCCAGCTCGTCCATCGCGCACTCCAGCGCGAACACGCCGCTGGCTTCGCCGGGCGCGCGCATGTACGTGGGGGTGTGCACGCTCAGCCGCGCGATGCGGTGCCGCGTGGACACGTTCGGGCAGGAGTGGAGGACGCGGGTGGCGTTCAGCAGGGCCTCGGAGAACTCCTCGTAGGTGGACGTCTCCTGCCATCCGTCGTGCACGATCGCCTGCAGCCTGCCATCTGGCGACGCGCCCAGCGCCACCCGCTGCACCGTGTGCGGCCGGTAGCCGGTGCCGTAGTACATCTCCCGGCGCGACAGCACCAGCTTCACGGGCCGGCCGGTGGCGCGTGCGCCGAGGGCGGCCAGCGTCACGTGGGGCCAGGTGCGCAGCCCCGAACCGAACGCGCCGCCGACGAAGGGCGACACCACGCGGATGTTGGCGGCGGGAGTGCCGAACACCGCCCCGATCTCGTCGGCCACGTTGTGCACCCACTGGGTCTTGTCCCACAGCGTGAGGCGCTCGCCCTCCCAGGCGGCGATGGTGGCGTGCAGTTCGATCGGGTTGTGGTGCTCCCGCGGGATCACGTACTGCTGGTCGACCTTGCGCGGCGCGGCCGCGAGCGCTGCGTCGGGATCGCCCCGCCGCGTTTGCGGCGGCGTGGCGGCGCCCTGGTCCGTCTTCTCCTGGGTAGGCAGCACCGGCCCGGCCTTGGACACGTCCAGCACCGCCGGCTCGGAGGCATAGGTGGCGCGCACCAGGCTCGCGGCGTGCTGCGCCTGCTCGAGCGTCTGCGCGACGACCAGGGCGATGGGCTGGCCCTGGTGGTGCACGCGCTCGTCCTGCAGCACGTGCAGGCGTTCGCCCTGGGCCGGGTCGGTCGCGCCCTTGTGCGGCCGGTAGGGCAGGCGCGGCGTGTTCCGGTGGGTGAGCACGGCGATGACGCCGGGCGCGCGCTCGGCGCGAGCCGTCTCGATCGCGGAAATCCGTCCGCGCGCGATGGTGCTGCGCACCACGGCCGCATGCGCGAGGTTGGGGGCCTGGAACTCGGCGGCGTAGCTGGCGCGGCCGGTGACCTTCAGGCGCCCGTCGACCCGGCTCGCGGGTTGCCCGATGGCGCTGGTGCTGGTGCTGGTGCTGGTGCTGGTGCTGGTGCTGGTGCTGGTGCTGGTGCTGGTGCTGGTGCTGGTGCTGGTGCTCATGCGCGTTCTCCCGCGGTCTCGATGGCCCGCACGATGGCGCGCTGCATCAGCTCGATCTTGAAGTCGTTGTGCCCGCGCCCCTGGGCGCCTTGGGCCGCCAGCCGCGCCGCCTGCCGCAGCGCATCGCGCTGCAGCGCCGCGCCGGCAAGCGCCGCTTCGACCTGCGGCAGGCGCCAGGGCTTGGTGCCCACCCCGCCGACGGCCACGCGCGCCTGCCCGATCCGGCCATCGGGCCGCAGGTCCAGGGCCACCGCGGCCGAGACGACGGCGAACTCGAAGGACGCCCGGTCGCGCACCTTGAGGTAGTGCGAGCGGCGCGCTGCCGGATGCGCCGGCAGGGTGATGGCCGCGATGACCTCGCCGGGGCGCAGGTCCGCCTCCAGGTGCGGCGTCGATCCGGGGAGCCGGTGGAAGTCGCGCAGCGGCACCTGGCGTTCGCCCCGCGCGCCGCGCAGGTGCACGACGGCATCGAGCGCGACCAGCGCCACGGCCAGGTCGGACGCATGGGTGGCGATGCAGGCGTCGCTGCCGCCGAGCACGGCATTCCAGCGGTTCTCGCCGCCCAGGGCCGCGCAGCCGGAGCCGGGCTGGCGCTTGTTGCATTCGGCATAGCCGGTGTCGCGGAAGTAGGGGCAGCGCGTGCGCTGCAGCAGGTTGCCGCCGATCGTGGCCACGTTGCGGACCTGCGGGCTGGCCGAGTTCAGCAGCGCTTCGCTCACCACGGGAAACTGCCGGGCCATCTCGGGATGCGCGGCCGCGGCCGCCATCGTGGCGCCGGCTCCCAGGCGCACGCCACCCGGCGTGACCTCGATGCCGCAGTCGAGGAGCCGGCCCAGGCTGACCAGGCGCGCGGGGCGGCGCACGTCCTCCTGCAGCAGCTGGACCATGTCGGTCCCGCCGGCGATGTATTCGGTGGCCGCGTCATTGCGGCCCGCCTGCGCGCGCAGCGCAAGGGCGGCGGCCAGGGTCTGCGGGCGCTCGAGCGTGAACGGGTGCATGCCTCAGCCCCCCTGCCTGCGGCCGGCGGCGTCCTGGATGGCGAGGACGATGTGGTCGTACGCGCCGCAGCGGCAGAGGTTGCCGCTCATCCAGTCGCGGATCTCCTGCGGCGAGCCCGCGTGGCCTTCCGCGATGCAGGCCACCCCGGCCATGATCTGTCCCGAGGTGCAGTAGCCGCACTGGAAGGCGTCGCGCTCGATGAAGGCGGCCTGCAGCGGGTGCAGCTGTTCGCCTTGCGCGAGGCCTTCGATGGTGGTGACCTCGCGGCCTTCGGCCAGCGCGGCCAGCGACAGGCACGACTTCACCCGCTGCCCGTCCATCAGCACCGTGCACGCGCCGCACTGGCCGAGGCCGCAGCCCTTCTTGGCACCGGTCAGGTGCAGGTGCTCGCGCAGGGCGTCGAGCAGCGTCGTTCGCGGGTCCAACTGGAGGCGGTGCTCGGCCCCGTTGATGCGCAGCACGACCGGGAGGGCGCCTGCGGCGGCGGGCTCGCGTTCGCGCGACTGCGCCTGGGCCGGCGCAGCGCCGGCCAGGAGCGGGGCGGCCGCCGCCGCGGCGCCGGTGGCGGCCGTTGCCTTCAGCACGTCGCGGCGGCGCACCTGTGTCGGTGCGGCCGGTGCAGTCTCATCGTTGTCGGTCATGGGAGAGCCCTTCGGTTCTGGCGCTTGCGGAAGCGGCCAATCTACGCGCCTCTCCCGGCTTGCGGGCCGGTCCGGCGCGATTGCCGTTATGCGCCGCATTCATGAACGCCGGACACCGAAGAGCTCGGGCGACCCCCGGCAGTGTGTATCCATTTGCTAAGCCTTCGATGAGCCATGTGCACTGCAAAGCTGAGCTAATTGACTGTCAGATGTGTCCTACGTTCGCGTAGGACAAAAGCGCGACAGTAACCAGCTCTCACGGTCCCACACAGTTCCACACTTGAGCTTTACGTACCGTCGCCTGCTCTAGCTCAACAGGAAGAACAGCATGAAGCGTGGTGAGGGCATGCCGGCACCGGCAGGGTGGCCAACCGGAGGAAAACACAAGGGAAGCCGTGCGCGCTGGCACCTGCGTGCCGCGTCGGCGCTGGCCTTGGCAGCGCTGTTGGCCGGGTGCGGCGGCGGCGGAGGCGGTGGTGCGGACGGCAGCGCTTCCTCGACGGCCGGCGGCCCGGCCAGCGTGCCCGACGTGGCGGCACAGCCCACCTCGCTGGCCGACGCCTCGCGCCTGGCCGACCAGGCCAGCTTCGGCGCCACCGAGGCGATGCTGCAGGCGATCATGGCCGACGGTCCGGCGCGCTGGGTCGCGCAGCAGATGCGCGCCGACGTCTCGCGCTACACGCGCGGCGGCAGCGACGCCATCCACCGCTACACCGGCCGCGACTACTGCGCCGACAACAACCTGGGCGCCAGCTGCTGGGCCGACAACTACTCGCACGAGCCGCTGGCGTCGGACTTCTTCCGCAACGCGGTGAGCCGGCCCGACCAGCTGCGCCAGCGGGTGGCGCTCGCGCTGCAGCAGATCCTGGTGGTCTCGTCGCTGGAGGTGGAGGGCACCTACGGCCTGCGCCACTACCAGAACCTGTTCCTGGCGCATGCCTTCGGCAACTGGCGCACGGTGCTGGAGAAGGTCGCGCTGTCACCGCTGATGGGCGACTACCTGAACAACCTGAACAACGACAGGACCGACCCCAACGAGAACTTCGCGCGCGAGCTGCTGCAGCTGTTCTCGCTGGGCACCTGCGAGCTGGAGGCCGACGGCAACCTGCGCGGCGGCGCCTGCCAGCCGACCTACGACAACGCCCAGGTGCGCGCCTATGCCTACGCCCTGACCGGCTGGACCTATCCCGCGGGTGGGGCCTCCCCCTGGTGCCAGGGCACGGGCGGTCCCGACGGCAACTGCCGCTACTACCAGGGCGACATGGTGCCGCGCCCCGGCGCACACGACGACCAGCCGCGCGCCTTGCTGTCGGGCGTGACGCTGCCGGCCGGCCGCGGCGCGCCTGCGGCCCTTCAGGGGGTGCTGGACAGCCTGATGGCCCATCCCAACATCGGCCCCTTCATCGGCCGCCAGCTGATCCAGCACCTGGTAACCAGCAATCCCTCGCCGGCCTACGTGCGGCGCGTCGCCACCGCCTTCGACACCGGCCGCCACGCGCCTTTCGGCTCGGGCACCAAGGGCGACCTGCAGGCCACCGTCGCCGCCGTGCTGCTCGACCCGGAGGCGCGCGGCGACTCGGCCGGCGCCCAGGCCGGGCGGCTGCGCGAGCCGGTGCAGTACTTCGCCGGCGTGCTGCGCGCGCTGGGCGGCCAGACCGACGGCAGGGTGCTGACCTGGTCGTGGGGCGCCGACCTGGGCCAGCACGTGTTCCGCCCGTCCTCGGTGTTCAACTTCTACCCGCCCGACTACCCGGTGGCCGGCACGGCGCTGCAAGGCCCGCAGTTCGGCATCCTCAACGCCGGCAGCGGCCTGGCGCGCATCAACTACCTCAATTTCCTGCTGTACTGGGGCGGCGCGGCGCCCAGCGCCGGCATGGCCGACGCACTGGGCACGCGGGTGGACCTCCAGGCCTTCGAGGCCGATGCGGCCGACCCGGCCCGGCTGGTCGACCGCATGCTGCGGCTGGCGGTGGGCGGGCGCATGAGCCCGGCCGGGCGCCAGGCCATCATCGACGCGGTGGCCGCCTGGGACAGCCGCGCCGGCGCCCCGGCCTACCTGCACGAGCGCATCAAGACCGCCGCCTACCTGGTGTTCGCCTCGCCGCACTACCAGGTCACCCGCTGAACCGACGAAAGCCAACATGCAACGCAGACAGTTCCTCTCCGCCGCCGGCGCCTCGCTGGCCGCCGGCCTGGCGTCGCCGGCCCGCGCCCAGTCCACCGACTACCGCGCCCTGGTGTGCATCTTCCTGTACGGCGGCAACGACGGCATGAACATGGTGGTGCCGCGCGACGCCGGGCGCCACGGCCAGTACGCCGCGGTGCGCAAGGCCCTGGCGCTGCCGCAGGGGTCGCTGGTCCCGCTGGGCGCCGACTATGGCCTGCACCCGTCCATGGCGGCGCTGGCGCCGGCCTGGGCCGCGCAGTCGCTGGCGCCGGTGTTCAACGTGGGGCCGCTGTACCAGCCGCTCACCCGCGACGAGTACCTGAACCACAAGGCGCGCGGCAAGACCGTGCCCGAAAGCCTGTTCTCGCACCACCACCAGCAGCTGCTGTGGGAGACGGCGCACCACGACGCCAGCCGCCTGAGCGGCTGGGGCGGGCGCGCGGCCGCGGCGCGTTCCGGCACCGTGATGGCCGGCGGCGGCAACGGCCGCTTCGGGCTGACCGAGCATCAGGCGGCCCTGGTGTTCCCGGCGCCGGGCGCCGCCTTCGGCCTGGAGGGCTGGTTCGGCAACCAGAACGCGGCGCGCCTGGCCGCGCTGCGCACCCTGCATGCCGAAAGCAGCGAGCAGATCCTGCACAACGCCTATGCCGGCCGGCAGCGCGAGGCCATGGCACTGGCCGACCAGCTGGGGCCGACCCTGCGCATCAACCCCAAGGACAACCCGGGGGAGGCCATCAACAGCGCCTTCGCGCCGCTGATCGACGCCCAGCGCGCGCTCACCACGCCGCTGGCCAGGCAGCTCTACCAGATAGCCAAGCTGATCGAGTACCGCGCCAACCTGCCCGCCGGCCTGGGCGGCTCGCGCCACATCTACTTCGCCACGCTGGGCGGCTTCGACACCCATGGCAACCAGATCGGCACCGACGTGCTGCAGGGCACCCATGCCAACCTGCTCAAGACCCTGGCCGATGCGATGGCGGCGTTCCATGCCGCCACCGAGGATCTGGGCCTGGCCGCCAACGTCACCACCTTCACGCAAAGCGATTTCGGCCGCACCTTCGCGCCCAACTCCAGCCGGGGCACCGACCATGCCTGGGGCAACCACCAGCTGGTGCTGGGCGGCGCCGTGATTGGCAACGCGACCTACGGCCGTTATCCGGAGCTGGCGCTGGGCGGCCCGGACGATGCCGGCCAGGCGCAGTGGGAGCGCCTGGGCCGCTGGGTGCCCACCGCCTCGGTGGACCAGTACGCGGCCACGCTGCTGCGCTGGTGGGGACTGGGCGAGGGCCAGATCGACGGCGTGCTGCCGAACCTGCGCAACTTCGGCTCGGCGCGCGGCTTGAACTTCCTGCGCGCCTGAGCGCGCAGGGTGGGGCTTTTCAGCCCGCGGCCGGCAGGCGCCGCAGCGCGCCCAGCGGCGAGGCCAGCACGATGCCGGCCTGCAGGATGAAGCCAGCCAGGGCCAGCAGCAGGCAGGCGGCCTCGCCCCAGTGGGCGCCGACCCAGCCGCCCAGCAGCGCGCCCAGCGGCCGGGCCCCGGCGTTGGCCGTGAGGAACACCGCCGACACCCGGCCCAGCCGCTCGGCCGGCGTGACCGCCTGCCGCAAGGTGGTCGAGGTGATGGTCCACACCATGGGCCCGGCGCCGAACAACAGGAAGGACAGCAGCGCCAGCGCCGCGCCCGGCCGCCACAGCGTGGCCGCCATCGCCGCCGCGGCGACCACCGACACCAGCGGCCCGAGCTGGACGGCGCGGCCGAACGGCAGCCCTGCCAGCAGGCGGGGCGTGGCCAGCGCGCCGGCCACCATGCCGGCCCCGTAGGCGGCCAGCGTGGCGCCCACCGCGCCGGGCCCCAGGCCCATGCCGCGCATCGCATACGGCACGTAGGCGGCCTGCAGCACGAACCAGGAGAGGTTCCAGGCCAGCGCCGTCAGCAGCATGGGCCGCAGCAGGGGTTGGCGCCAGGCCTGGTGCAGGCCTTCGGCCAGCTCCTCGCGCACCCGCCGGGCCGGCGCCGGGCTGCGGGGCGGCTCGCGCAGGCGCCAAAGCCAGCCCACGGCCGCTCCGGACAGCACCGCCGCCAGCACGAAGGCGGCGCCCGCGCCGGCCCAGGCGACCAGCGCGCCGGCCACGGCCGGCCCGGCCGCGAAGGCCGCACTGCGCGCCAGTTCGAGCCGGCCGTTGGCGCGGGCCAGGGCGGCCCGCTCCACCAGGTGGGGCACCAGGGCCGGCGCAGCCACACTGTAGCCGACCGTGCCCACCGCGCCCAGGAAGCCCAGCACCGCCATGCCCGCCAGGCTCAGCGTCCCGGTCAGCCAGCCGGCCAGCAGGGCCGCCAGCGACAGCATCCGCAGCAGCTCGCAGGCCAGCATCACGCGCCGGCGCGGCAGCCGGTCGGCCAGCAGGCCCAGCGGGATGGACGCCAGCAGGAAGGGCAGCGACTGCGCCGCCGCCAGCAGGCCGATCTCGGCGGCCCCGGCGCCCAGCGCCAGCACGGCGACCATGGGCAGCGCCGCCAGGCTGATCTGCTCGGCCGATTGCGCCGCCAGGTTGGACAGGACCAACCGTTGCAAGGCGGGCGAGGGGTAGGCGGGCATGGCGCATGCTGCCGCGCCGCGGCCGCGCCCACTTGCCGTTTCCGGACCTGCGATCCGGGCGCTAGCCGACCACCGGCGCGTCGGGCAGCTCGTTGGGGTTGGCCTGGCCCGGGGCCAGGGGGAAGTGCCGCACCAGCAGCGCCGACACCTCCTCCAGCGCCTGGGTGAGGCCGTCCTCGAAGCGGCCCTCGCGGAACGCCTGGCGCATGTGGGCGACGATGGCCTGCCAGTCGTGCGCCTCCACCTGGCGCGCCAGACCGCGATCGGCCACGATCTCGATGGCGTGCTCGGCCAGCAGCAGGTAGATCAGCACGCCGTTGTTCTGCTCGGTGTCCCAGACGCGCAGCTTGCCGAACAGGGCCACCGCGCGCTCGCGCGCCGTCGCGCCGCGCCAGATGTAGCTGTTGGGCAGGCCGGCCTCGACGTAGAGGCGGATCTCGCCGCTGTGGCGGCGCTCGCTCGCTGCCACGCGCCCTGCCAGGCGCTCCAGCAGCTCGGGCGGCAGGGCACGCCGGGTGTCGAAGTCATCGAGCCAGCGGTGCTTGAGCAATCGTCGGATCTTGGACACCATCACCAGTCTCCCGAGGCGCCGCCGCCGCCGAAATCGCCACCGCCGCCCGAGCCGAAGCCGCCGCCGCCGAAGCCCCCGGCGCCGCCGCCCCAGCCCCCGCCGCCAAAGCCGCCGCCGATGTAGGGCCCGGCCACCCAGCCGCCGCCGTACCCGCGGCGGCGGCCGCCCAGGCCGGCGCCGAAGCCGCCGGACACCAGGGTGATCAGCAGGGCCACCAGGCCGGCGACGCCGGCCACCACCAGGCTGGAGGTGATGAGCAGCGCGATGCCGCCCACGCCGCCGCCGGTGACCAGGGCGCCCAGCTTGCGGCCGAAGACGCCGCGCAGCACCGCCCCGGCGATGGGCACGGCGAAGAACAGGAAGATCGCCAGATCGAAGAAGTTGAAGCCCCCCGCGCCGGCAGCGCCGCCGCCGGGCGTGCGCTGCTGCTGCGGCGCCGGCAGCGGCTCGTTGTTGATGCGCGCGGCAATCTGGTCGGCCGCGGCCTGCAGGCCGCCCGCGTAGTCGCCGCGGCGGAACGCCGGCGTGATGGCATCTTCGATGATCTGCCGCGCCGCCAGGTCGGGGATGGCGCCCTCCAGCGTCTTGGCCACCTCGATGCGCACCCGGCGGTCGTCCTTGGCCACGATCAGCAGCACGCCGTCGCCCACCTCGCGCCGGCCGATCTTCCAGGTGTTGGCGACGCGGTTGGCGTAGCTGGCGATGTCCTCCGGCTGCGTGGTGGGCACCATCAGGAACACCACCTGCGAGCCCTTGCCGCGCTCGATCTGCGCCAGCCGCTCCTCGATGCCCTGGCGCTGGACGGGGTCCAGCGTGCCGGTCTGGTCGATCACCCGCGCCGTGAGCTCGGGCACGGGCAGCACGTCCTGGGCGCGCGCCAGCGCGGCCAACAGCAGCAGCGCCAGCAAGGCGAGGGCTGCTCGCGCCCAGTGCAGGCGGGCGGCATCCATGCGGAATTGCACCGGCAGCGCTGGGATCAGCGGGCGGGCGCGCTGGCGCCGCCGGTGCCGAAGTCCACCCGCGGCGGCGCGGAGATCTCGGCCTCGTTCTGCACGGTGAAGCTGGGCTTGGGCTCGTAGTTGAACGCCATCGCCGTCAGGTTGGTGGGAAAGCTGCGCGCCAGCACGTTGTACTGCTGCACCGCCTGGATGTAGCGGTTGCGCGCGACGGTGATGCGGTTCTCCGTGCCTTCCAATTGCACCCGCAGGTCGCGGAAGCCCTGGTTGGCCTTGAGGTCCGGGTAGCGCTCGCTCACCACCAGCAGCCGACTGAGCGCGGAGGACAGCTCGCCCTGCGCCTGCTGGAAGCGCTGGAAGGCCTGCGGGTCGTTCAGCGTCTCGGGCGTGACCTGCACCGAGGTGGCCTTGGCGCGCGCGTCGATCACGCGGGTCAGCGTCTCCTGCTCGAAGTTGGCCTCGCCCTTGACGGTGGCCACCAGGTTGGGCACCAGGTCGGCGCGGCGCTGGTACTGGTTGAGCACCTCGCTCCAGGCGGCGCGGGTCTGCTCGTCCAGGCGCTGGAATTCGTTGTAGCCGCAGCCGCTCACGGCCAGGGCCGTGGCGAGGAGGGCCAGCCATCGTGTCAAGCTTCGCAGGGTCCGCATTCTTGTTTCTCCGGTTCGGTCCAACGGCCAAGGTAGCATAGATGCGATGCATGTGGACCCGATTCAAGCCCTGCAGGCCGGGCAGCGGCCGGCCGCCGCGCCGGCCGGCTCGCGCGCCGAGGTGCTGGTGGCCGGCGCCACCGGGGTGCTGGGCGCCGAGGTGCTGCAGCGCCTGCTGGCCGCGCGCGCCTTCGGCACGGTCCGGGTGCTGGCCCGCGAGCCGATCAGGGCCGGGCTGCGCGGCGTGGCCAGCCAGCTCGTGCCTTCCGACACGCCGCAGGACTGGCCGGCGCTGGCGGGCGCGGACCGCACCGGCATCGTGCTGTTCGAGCCGCCGCGCCTGTTCAACGACCGCGAGCGCGCGCTGTGGGCGCCGCAGCCGCTGCAGCTGCCGGCACTGGCGCGCTGGATGCGCGGCAGCGGCGTGGCCACGCTGGCCGTGGTGCTGCCGCACGACCAGGGCCGCCTGCCGCAGGCGCTGCAGCGCGGCCTGGCCAGCCTGGACGAGCATGCCGTGGCGGCGCTGGGCTTCGAGCGGCTGATCGTCATCCGCTCGGCGCGCAAGCCGCCCGAGGCCCGCCTGGCCGCCTTGCCGGCGCTGGCGCGCTGGATGCTGTCCATCACCCGCTACATGGTGCCGGGCAGCGAGCAGCCGGTGCGCGCCGCCAAGGTGGCCGAGCTGCTGGCGGTGGCGCTGGCCACCGCGCCGCCGGGCATCCACATCGCCGCGCCCGAGACCGTGTGGCGCGCCGCCCAGGGCGAGCTGCAGGCGGTGGCCCGGCAGTGGCTGATCGCGTAGGCCGAGGCACAATCCCGCAGCCATGCGCAAGACCAAGCTCCAGGCCGCCAACCTCGAGGGGAACGCCGACGACGTGGAGGCCGCGTTCTACGACGCGCTGCAGAGCGGCGACATCGACAAGCTGATGGCTTGCTGGGCCGACGAGGACGACATCGTCTGCATCCACCCGGGCGGCCCGCGGGTGGTGGGCGCCATGGCCATCCGCGCCACCTTCGAGGCCATGTTCGCCAACGGCAGCATCCGCGCCTGGCCGGAGCGGCTGCGCAAGATCGAATCGGTGGGCAGCGCGGTGCACCACCTGGTCGAGCGGGTGGAGGTGCTCACGCCCGGCGGCCCGCGCAACGCCTGGGTGGTCGCCACCAACGTCTACCTCAAGACCGCCCAGGGCTGGCGCCTGGTGGCTCACCACGCCAGCCCGGGCAGCTCCAGCGAGACCCTGGAGGTGGCGGACGGGCCGCAGGTGCTGCACTGAGCGTGGCAGGCATGGAGTACGCAGCGCCGGCCTGGCTGCCCGGCGGCAACCTGCAGACCATCTGGCCGGCCCTGTTCGCGCGGCGCGTGTTCGGCGGGCCGGTGCGCTACCGGCGCGAGCGCTGGACCGCGCCCGACGGCGACTTCATCGACCTGGATTGGCTGGCAGGGGGCAGCGCAGCGCACGCAGTGGCAAGCGTGGGGGCTCACGGTCTCCTGGTGCTGTTCCATGGGCTGGAAGGCTCCTCGCGCAGCCACTATGCCGAGGCCTTTGCCGACTTCGCCCGCGCCCACGGGCTGGCCTACGTGGTACCGCACTTCCGCGGCTGCAGCGGCGAGCTCAACCACGGGCCGCGCGCCTACCACTCGGGCGACCATGAGGAGATCGGCTGGATCCTGGCGCGGCTGCGCGAGCGGCATCCCGGCCCGCTGCTGGCCGTGGGCGTCTCGCTGGGCGGCAATGCGCTGCTGCGCTGGGCCGGCGAGCAGGAAGGCGCGGCGGCCCGCCTGGCATCGGCGGTGGCTGCCGTGTGCTCGCCCATCGACCTGGCGGCCGGTGGCACGGCGATCGGCCGCGGCTTCAACCGGCTGGTCTACACCGGCATGTTCCTGCGCAGCATGAAGCCCAAGGCCCTGGCCAAGCTGGCCCAGCACCCCGGCCTGTTCGACCGCGAAGCGCTGCTGGCGGCGCGCGACCTCTACGCCTTCGACAACGTGTTTACCGCGCCGCTGCACGGCTTTCAGGGCACCGACGACTACTGGGCCCGCGCCTCGGCCAAGCCGCACCTGCACCGCATCCGCATCCCGGCGCTGGTGCTGAATGCGCGCAACGACCCGTTCGTGCCGGCGGCCAGCCTGCCGGCCGCGCACGAGGTCGGTCCACGGGTGACGCTCTGGCAACCGGCCACCGGCGGCCACGTCGGCTTTCCCAGCGGCCGGCCGCCGGCCCACGTGCGGGCCATGCCCGAGCAGGTGGGGCGCTGGCTGATGGCGGCCGCCGGCCTGCGCCCGGCCGCTCAGGCCTGGCGCGGCAGGGCGCCGCAGTAGTCGGCCAGCGCCGTGCCGTCGCGGCCCTTCTGGAACACCGCGTCGGCGCCCAGCCGCAGGCAGTAGTCGCGCACCTCGTCGGTGACGTAGTCGCTGAACACCACCACGCGGCCGGCGACCGGCTGCGCCTTGCAGGCCGCGATGACGGCCATGCCCGTGCCCTGTTCGAGCACCAGGTCCACCACGGCCAGGTCCCAGCCCCTGGCATGCGCGCGCAGCCACTGCAGCGCCGGTGCCTCGGCCGCGAGCTCGGCCACGACCCGGAAGCCGCCCAGGCGGTGCAGCAGGTCCCGCAGGGACCTGCGCAGCACACCGGAGTCTTCGACGAGCAGTACGGACAATGTCATGCAAACTCCGCCACGGGCCGGCGATGGCCACCCCGAGGGACGTGCGCCGGCCGCATCGGCGGCCGGCTGGCGTGCAGCGATCAGTTCTTCTTGCCGGGGCGGTCCGGGCGGCGCTGGCCGCCCGACAGCTTGTTGGCCTGCTCGCGCAGCGCCTCGATGGCCTGCCCCAGCAGGCGGTCGGCCCGCACCCGCAGCACCGCGATTTCCGCATCCAGCACGTCCAGCGCCTTGGGATCGGTGTTGGCCTTGCGCCGGTCGTACAGCCGGTTCTCGGCCTCGGCCAGCTCCTTGCGTGCTTGTTCCCACAGGGAGAAGGCGATGGCGATGTCGTCTTGGTCGCGGACCATTGTGCTTGGTGTTGGAACGTCCTGGCCGATTATGCCGAGGGTGCCCGCCGCGGTGGCGCGCTGCGGCGCCGCAGCGCGGCCACGATGCCGGTGGTCTCCGGCGCGGGCACGGCCACGGCCAGCCGCTGCCCCAGCCGTGCGGCCACCGCCTCGGCGGCCAGCGCGCCCGACCGCGCCGCGCTTTCCATGGAGCAGGGCACGGCCGTCGCCGTCCAGTCGCCGGCCAGCCACAGGCCTTCCACCGGCGTCGCATTGGCCGGGCGCAGGCGCTCGGTGCCGGGCTGCGGGCAGGGGATGGCCATGGGGATGCGGTGCACGCGCGAATGCACCACGGCGGCCTGGGCCGCGGGCGGCGCGAACTCGCGCACCTCGCGCAGCGTGCGCTCGACCAGCTGCGCATCGCTCCAGTGCCAGGCCGCCTGCGCGTGGATGGCGTTCGCGGCGATCAGCGCGGGCCGCCCCTGCCCGGGCGAGCGGATGTTGTTCAGCTCGTAGAAATCGGTGTTCAGGTCGCCCGCCGCGACCGTGCGGGCCCAGAAGCGTTCCCCGGTCACCGGCCGGTCCAGCCACAGCAGGGTGCTGACGTAGGGGCTGGGCCGGAACGCGTCGGCGTCCCGCGCCAGCGCCTCCAGCGCGATCCCCTGGCCGCGCCGCCCGAGCTCGGCGATGGCCTGCGGCGGCAGGGCGAGCACCGCCGCGCCGGCGTGCAGGCGCCGGCCGTCCTCCAGGACGACGCCTTCGAAGCGTCCGTCCCGCACCAGCAGCGCATGCACCGCGGCCGAGGTGAGCACCCGGCCGCCGGCCGCCTCGACGGCTGCGCGGGCGCCGGGCACGAACAGGTCGGCCAGGCCCACGGTCGGGAAGCCGAAATGCCAGCCGCTGCGCCCCAGCATCAGCCGGAACACCCGCATCAGCGAGGCCGCCGAGCAGCTCTCCAGCGGGACGTTGAGCAGGGCCAGCACGGCCGAGGCGAAGAACCATTCGGTGAAGCGCGCGCTGACGCCCATGCGGCGCAGGTAAGCCAGCGCGTCCTCGCCGTCCAGCGCGAGGCAGGCGGCCTCGTCCATGCGGGTGGCCCGCCAGGCCAGGCGCAGGTTGGACAGCAGGTCCGCCGGCGACACGCAGCGCAGCGCGTTGGGCAGCGCGGGCAGCCCATGCAGCGGCACCGGCCAGGCCGGCGCGCGCATGCGCAGCGCGCGGCCGGCGTCCAGCAGCGTGATCAGCGGATCGGGCTGCCACCGCACCTGGCCGGCCGTGCCCAGGCGCTCCAGCAGGGCGATGAAGTTGCGGTGCTCGCTGCTCAGGACGTGCGGCCCGATGTCGACCCGCTCGCCCGTCACCTCGTCGGTCCAGCTGCTGGCGCGCCCGCCCAGGAACGTTTCGCTTTCCAGCACCGTGACCCGCACCCCGGCGCCGGCCAGCCAGCTGGCGCACGCCAGCCCGGCGACGCCTCCTCCGGCGATAAGGACTTCGCTCATCAGGACACCTCCGCCCGGCGGGCTGCGGTGCGATGAGCCTTCGGAGCGGCCGTGCGGCTCATCGGCCCGGCTACCGGGCCGGCAGGGAAACGCGCGTGGGCGCGGCGCGCACCGGCAAGGCCGCCTGGGGCGCGGAGGCCGGCAGCGAGGGCGCGACGGCTGCCGCCGCGGCCGCGGCGGCGCCGGGCGGCCAGGCCACCTCGGCCGCATTGCGCGGCTTGCCGACCGGGTTGGCGGCCTGGCCCTTGCGCACGGCGGCCAGGTCTTCCTCGCTGGGGTACTGGCCCATCAGCCAGTAGTCGAACACGCGCCGGGTGATGGGCGCCGCCGAGGCGGCGCCGAAACCGGCGTTCTCGACGATCGCCGCCACCGCGATCTTGGGGTCGTCGGCCGGCGCGAACGCGATGTACAGCGCGTGGTCGCGCTGGTGCTCCTCCAGCTTGGAGGCGTTGTACTTCTCGCGCTGGCCGATGGTGACCGCCTGCGCCGTGCCGGTCTTGCCGCCCGACAGGTAGCCGGCGCCGGCGAACACGCGCGCCGAGGTGCCGCCCTGGGTCACGCCCACCATGGCCTTGCGGATCACGGCCACGTTCTCGGGCTTGAAGCCCAGGTTCTCCGGCGGCTTCGCCGGCACCGGGCGGATGTCGCGCGTCATGGGGTCCTGGGTGGCGATCACCAGGCGCGGCTTGTGCTTGACGCCGTTGTTGGCCAGGGTGGCGGTGGCCTGCGCCAGCTGCAGCATGGTGAAGCTGTTGTAGCCCTGGCCGATGCCCAGCGAGATGGTCTCCCCGCCGAACCATTTCTTCTGCTCGGGGCGCCGGTAGTAGTTGCGCTTCCACTCCTGGCTGGGCAGCACGCCGCGCACCTCGCCGAAGATGTCGATGCCCGTGAACTGGCCGAAGCCCAGCGGCTTCATGAAGTCGTGCATCGCGTCCACGCCCATGTCGTTGGCCAGCTGGTAGTAGTACACGTTGCTGGACTTGACGATGCTGGTGTGCATGTCCACGGCGCCCAGGCCGTGGTCGCCGTGGCTGCGGAACACGTGGCCGCCGTACGACCAGGTGCCGCTGTCGTAGATCACCTGCGTGGCGCTGCGCTTGCGGGTCTCCAGTGCCGCCAGCGCCATGAAGGGCTTGTAGGTGGAGCCGGGCGGGTAGGTGCCGCGCAGCGCGCGATTGAGCAGCGGCTTTTCGATGGATTCGTTGAGCGCCTGCCAGTTCTCGGCGTCGATGCCGTCGACGAACAGGTTGGGGTCGAAGGTCGGCTTGGACACGAAGGCCAGCACCTCGCCGCTCTTGGGGTCCAGCGCCACCAGCGCGCCGCGGCGGTCGCCGTACATGTCCTCCACCAGCTTCTGCAGCTTGATGTCGATGGACAGCATCACGGTGTCGCCGGGCGTGGCCGGCTTGCTGTCGAGCTTGCGCACGGCCCGGCCGCCGGCCGAGGTCTCGACCTGCTCGACGCCGGTGGTGCCGTGCAGCTGCTTTTCCAGGCTCTGTTCCACGCCCAGCTTGCCGATGTACTCGGTGCCGCGGTAGTTGCCCTGGTCCTCCTCCGGCCAGTCCTCCATCTGCTTCTTCTCGGCCTGGTTGATGCGGCCGATGTAGCCGATCACGTGGCTGGCGAGCTCGCCCCAGGGGTAGTTGCGGAACAGGCGGGCCTTGATGTCCACGCCGGGGAAGCGGAAACGCTGGGCGGCGAAGCGGGCCACCTCCTCGTCACTGAGCTTGGTGCGGATCGGCAGCGATTCGAAGCCCTTGGATTCCTCCAGCAGCTTCTTGAAGCGGCGCCGGTCGCGCGGCTGGATCTCGACGATGCGGGCCAGCTCATCGATGGTGTCGTCCAGGCCGGCGGCCAGGCGCGGTGGCGTGATCTCCAGCGTGTAGGCCGAGTAGTTGGTGGCCAGCACGATGCCGTTGCGGTCCAGGATCAGGCCGCGATTGGGCACGACGGGCACGATGGCCGTGCGGTTGGCCTCGGCCTGCTCGTCCAGCTCGTCGTGCTTGATCACCTGCAGCCACACCAGGCGGGCGGCCAGCAGCAGGAAGCACACCAGCACCGCCAGGCTGGCCACCAGCACCCGCGCGCGAAAGCGCGAGAGGTCGGCTTGGACGTTCCTGAGTTCGGTCATGCGCTTGGTCGGGCGTTGGCGGGGCGGGGGTCGGGCATCGTCCGGCGCATCCGGCCCCTAGATGGGGCGATTCTCATCCGGATCGGGCGCGCGGCGCTGCGGCGCCAGCAGGATGATGCTGACGATGGGCCAAAGCAGGGATTCGATCACGGGCGCCAGCAGGATGCCCAGGCCGGGGAAGCTGCCGCCGGAAATCATGCGCAGCGCCAGCTCGATGGCGTGGGCGGCGACGAACAGCGGCAGCACCTGCAAGGCCTGGGAGGGCACCGAGAACCACAGCAGGCGGCGGTGGATGGTGATGGCGAAGAAGCTCAGCGCCGCGTAGGCCAGCGCATGCTGTCCCAGCAGGGCGGCCTGGTGCACGTCCATGAACAGGCCGAACACGAAGGCCGCGCCTATGCCCACGCGCTGCGGCTGGTGCACGCTCCAGAACACCACCACCAGGGCCAGCACGTCCGGCTGCCACGCCAGCCGGCCCAGGGGCAGCACGTTGACCACCAGCGCCGCCAGCAGGCTGAACCAGATGAACAGGGGATTGGCCGGCAGCAGCAGCTGCTGCCCGGGGCGCATGATCACTTCTTGACTCCCTTGCGCACCAGCGCGGCATCCTGGGGCTGCGGCCGCGGCCGCGGCGGGATCTGCGCCGAGATCGGCTTGAGCACCATCACGTGCCGTGCGCCGTCCACCAGCGCCTGCGGCGTGCAGTGGATGCGGGCGAAGACCGAATCGGCGCGGCGCTCGACCTTGGCCACCCGCGCCACCGGCAGCCCCGCCGGGTAGATGCCGTCCACGCCGCTGGTGGTCAGCAGGTCGCCGGCCTGCACGTCGGCGTTGTCGGCCATGAAGCGCAGCTCGAGCGATCCGGCATGCGAGCCCGAGGGGTCGCCGTAGGCCACGCTGCGCGCGCCGGTGCGGGTATTGAGCACCGGGATGGCGTTGTCGGCGTCGGTGACCAGCGTTACCTCGCTGATCAGCGGGTGCACCCGGGTCACCTGGCCCAGCACGCCGGCCTCGTCGACCACGGGCGAGCCGGGCTCGACGCCCTGCGCCAGGCCCTTGTCGATGATGACCTTGCGGGTGTAGGGGTCGGCCGCGTCGTACAGCACCTCGGCCGCCTGCGAGGGCGTGCTGATCCGGTCGCGCAGGTCCAGCAGCTTGCGCAGCCGCTCGTTCTCCAGGGCCAGCTGCTCGACCTGGCCGGCGCGCTGCGCCTGCTGCGCCAGCTTGAGGCTGGCCTCGGCCTGCGCCGACTGCGCGCCCGTCATCGACTGGAAATAGGAGGCGCCATGGCGCACCAGCAGCACCGGCCGCAGGGCCAGCCACTGCACCGGGTACAGGACCGAGGCCACCGCGGCGCGCAGCGGCTGGGTGATGCGAAAGCGCGTGTCCGCCACCATCAGGAACAGCGCCAGGGCGCTGCACACCATCAGCTTGGATGCGGCGGACGGGCCCTGCTTGAAGAACGGCGGGGGGGCTCTGTCGAGGGTGCCGAGTGGCATGATGGCGACACCCTCCCCGGAAGGGGGAGGGGAGAGGATTACTCGCTGGTGAAGATGGACCCCAGGCGCTCCATGCGCTCCAGCGCGATGCCGCAGCCGCGCACCACGCAGGTCAGCGGGTCCTCGGCCACCAGCACCGGCAGGCCGGTCTCCTCGGCCAGCAGGCGGTCGAGGTCGCGCAGCAGCGCGCCGCCGCCGGTGAGCATCATGCCGCGCTCGGCGATGTCGGCGCCCAGCTCGGGCGGCGTGCTCTCCAGCCCGTTCTTGACCGCCGACACGATGTTGTTCAAGGGGTCCGTCAGGGCTTCCAGGATCTCGTTGGAGGAGATGGTGAACGAGCGCGGCACGCCCTCGGACAGGTTGCGGCCCTTGACCTCGAGCTCCTTGACCTCGCTGCCGGGGAAGGCCGAGCCTATGGTCTTCTTGATCGCCTCGGCCGTCGGCTCGCCGATCAGCATGCCGTAGTTGCGGCGGATGTAGCTGATGATGGCCTCGTCGAACTTGTCGCCGCCCACGCGGACGCTGCCCTTGTAGACCATGCCGCCCAGGGAGATGACGCCCACCTCGGTGGTGCCGCCGCCGATGTCCACCACCATGGAGCCGGACGCCTCCGACACCGGCAGGCCGGCGCCGATGGCCGCGGCCATGGGTTCCTCGATCAGGTACACCTCGCTCGCGCCGGCGCCCAGGGCCGACTCGCGGATGGCGCGGCGCTCCACCTGGGTGGAGCCGCAGGGCACGCAGATGATGATGCGCGGCGAGGGTTTCAGGACGGACCGCGGATGGACCATCTTGATGAACTGCTTGAGCATCTGCTCGGTGACGGTGAAGTCGGCGATCACGCCGTCCTTCATCGGGCGGATCGCCTCGATGTTCCCGGGCACCTTGCCCAGCATCGCCTTGGCCTCGTGGCCCACCGCCTGGATGGTCTTCTTGCCCTGCGGGCCGCCCTCGTGCCGGATGGCGACCACCGAGGGTTCGTCCAGCACGATGCCCTTGTCCCGCACGAAGATCAGCGTGTTGGCCGTCCCCAGGTCGATGGCCAGGTCGGTGGAGATGTAGCGTCGGAATGCTCCGAACATTGGGAACCCTCGTCTTATCTTGCGAAAGCGGCCGCTGTCGCGGCCGTGCTTTCCGAAGGCGGGATAATAACTGATCCCCTGTGAATAACTCAGCGAGAAGCGATGCGATTCTCGCGTTTACAACTGTCCCTGCCCGCCCCCGTTTCCGCCATGGCCCTGACCCCCGACGACATCGCCCGCATCGCGCACCTGGCGCGGTTGCAGCTCCAGCCCGCCGAGAGCGAGCGCATGCTGGCCCAGATCAACGGCTTCTTCGGCATCGTCGAACGCATGCGGGCCGTGGACACCGCCGGCGTGCAGCCGCTGGCGCACCCGGTGGCGGCCTTCGAGGACGTCCAGCTGCGCCTGCGCGAGGACATCCCCGGCGAGCCCGACCAGCGCGAAGCCAACCAGCAAAGCGCCCCGGCCGTCGAGCGCGGGCTGTTCCTGGTGCCCAGGGTGATCGAATGAGCGCTCTGCACCAGGCCTCCGTGACCGAGCTGGCGCGCTCGCTGCGCGCGCGCGAGGTGTCGGCCGTCGAGGCGGCCCGGCACTTCCTGGACCGGGCCCAGGCCCACGCCGGCCTGGGCGCCTTCCTGGCCGTCGACCCCGAGGTCACGCTGGCCCAGGCCCGGGCGGCCGACGAGCGCATCGCCGCCGGCGATACCGCGCCGCTGCTGGGCGTGCCGGTGGCGCACAAGGACATCTTCGTCACCCGCGATTTCCCCAGCACCGCGGGCTCCCGGATGCTGGCCGGCTACCGCTCGCCGTTCGACGCCACCGTGGTGCGCAAGCTGGCCGAGGCCGGCGCGGTGAGCCTGGGCAAGCTCAATTGCGACGAATTCGCCATGGGCTCGTCCAACGAGAACTCGGCGTTCGGCCCGGTGAAAAACCCGTGGGATCCCTCGCGCATCCCGGGCGGCTCCTCGGGCGGCAGCGCCGCGGCCGTGGCGGCGCGCCTGGCGCCGGCGGCCACCGCCACCGACACCGGCGGCTCGATCCGCCAGCCGGCCGCCTTCTGCGGCGTCACCGGCATCAAGCCGACCTACGGGCGGGCCTCGCGCCACGGCATGATCGCCTTCGCCTCCAGCCTGGACCAGGCCGGCCCGATGGCGCGCAGCGCGCAGGACTGCGCGCTGCTGCTGTCGGCCATGTGCGGGCCCGACCCGGACCGCGACTCCACCTCGCTGGACCGGCCGGCCGAGGACTTCGGCCGCGCCCTGGGCCGCTCCATCGAGGGGCTGCGCATCGGCGTGCCCAGGGAGTTCTTCGGCGAGGGCCTGGCCGCCGACGTGCGCGAGGCCATCGACGGCGCGCTGGGCGAGTACCAGAAGCTGGGCGCGCGCCTGGTGGAGATATCGCTGCCGCGCACCGAGCTGTCCATCCCGGTGTACTACGTCATCGCCCCGGCCGAGGCCTCGTCCAACCTGTCGCGGTTCGACGGCGTGAAGTTCGGCCACCGGGCCAGGGACTACACCGACCTGCTGGACATGTACAAGAAGACGCGCGCCGAGGGCTTCGGCGACGAGGTCAAGCGCCGCATCATGATCGGCACCTACGTGCTGTCGCACGGCTACTACGACGCCTACTACCTGCAGGCGCAGAAGATCCGCCGCATGGTGGCCGACGACTTCCGACAGGCCTTCTCGCAGTGCGACGTGATCGCCGGGCCGGTGGCCCCCACCGTGGCCTGGAAGCTGGGCGAGAAGTCGGGCGACCCGCTGGCCAACTACCTGGCCGACATCTTCACCCTGCCGGCCTCGCTGGCCGGCCTGCCGGGCATGAGCCTGCCCTGCGGCTTCGGCGCGGGCGGCCTGCCGGTGGGCCTGCAGCTGATCGCCGACTACTTCGCCGAAGGCGCCCTGCTCAACGCCGCCCACGCGTTCCAGCAGGCCACGGATTTCCACCTGCGCGCGCCCGAGGGCTTCTGAGAACACGAGATGAGCGCCAAACTGATCCAGGGCTGGGAGGTCGTCATCGGCTTCGAGACGCATGCCCAGCTGTCCACGCGAAGCAAGATCTTCAGCCGCGCGCCCACCGCCTTCGGCGCCGAACCCAACACCCAGGCCAACGCCGTCGACCTGGCCCTGCCCGGCACCCTGCCGGTGATGAACAAGGGCGCGGTGGAGCGCGCCATCAGGCTCGGGCTGGCCGTGGGCGCCACCATCGCGCCGCGCAGCATCTTCGCGCGCAAGAACTACTTCTACCCGGACCTGCCCAAGGGCTACCAGATCAGCCAGTACGAGATCCCGGTGGTGCAGGGCGGTGCGGTCGAGTTCCACCTCGGCGAGGAGAAGAAATCCGTGCGCCTGGTGCGGGCCCACCTGGAGGAGGATGCCGGCAAGTCGCTGCACGAGGACTTCGTCGGCCAGTCGGGCATCGACCTGAACCGCGCCGGCACGCCCCTGCTGGAGATCGTGACCGAGCCGGACCTCCGCTCGTCCGAGGAGGCGGTGGCCTATGCCAGGGAGCTGCACAAGATCGTCACCTGGATAGGCATCTGCGACGGCAACATGCAGGAAGGCAGCTTCCGCTGCGACGCCAACGTCTCGGTGCGCCGCCCGGGCGGGCCGCTGGGCACGCGCCGCGAGATCAAGAACCTCAACAGCTTCAAGTTCATGCAGCAGGCCATCGACTACGAGGTGCGCTGGCAGATCGAGCAGCTGGAGGACGGCCACGCCATCGAGCAGGCCACGGTGCTGTTCGACCCCGACACCGGCGAGACCCGCGCCATGCGCACCAAGGAGGACGCGGCCGACTACCGCTATTTCCCCGACCCGGACCTGCCGCCGCTGGTGGTCGCGCCGGAGTGGGTGGAGCGCGTGCGCTCGGGCATGCCGGAGCTGCCGCGGGCGATGGCCGGGCGCTTCGTCAGGGACTATGGCCTGCCGGAGTACGACGCCGTCACGCTCACGCAGAGCCAGGCCATGGCCGCCTATTTCGAGGCCGCGGCCCGGGCCAGCGGCCAGCCCAAGCTCGCCAGCAACTGGGTGATGGGCGAGCTGTCCAGGCGCCTCAACGCGGGCGAGGGGACAGTGGAAGCGGCGCCCGTCGACGCCCGGACGCTGGCCGTCCTGCTGGGCCGGGTCGCGGACGGCACGGTCTCCCACAATGCCGCCCGGCAGGTGTTCGACGCGCTGTGGAGCGGCGAAGGCCGGGACGTGGACGCCCTCATCGAGGCCAAGGGCCTCAAGCAGATGAACGACGCCGGCGCGCTGGAGAAGATCATCGACGAGGTGATCGCCGCCAACCCCGACAACGTGGCGCAGTTCAAGGCCGGCAAGGACAAGGCCTTCAACGCGCTGGTGGGCCAGGCCATGAAGGCCAGCAAGGGCAAGGCCAACCCGGCCCAGGTCAACGAGCTGCTGCGGCGCCGGCTGGCGTCGTGACCGCCGGCGCGGCGGCCTGCAGCGCCCACAGCGGCTTCAGGCGCACCAGCTCCTCGTCGAAGCGGGCGTTGATGCGCTGCTTCTCCTCCTGCTGCTCGGCCACGTAGCGCAGCTGCGCCGCCTGCTGCCGGTCGTTCTCCTCCAGCAGGCGCTTCAGGCGCGGCGGCATCTTCGCCGGGTCGGCCCGGTAGAACTCGGTCTCGGTGTCCAGCGCCTTGCGCTGGTCCGCCAGCTCGCCGGCGCGCCGGTGGGCCGTGGCGATCAGGTCGTCCACCAGGGCCAGGGCCGCGCGGCGTTCCTTCTCGTGGCCGTCCGGCTGCGGGAAGCGGGTGAGCAGGGCGCGGCCGCGGCGTTTTTCCTCGGCCAGGCGGCTGCGCTCCTCGGCGGCCTCGCGGGCCTGGGCCTCCTGCGCCGCGCGTTCGGCCGCGGTGGGCGAGGGAGCTATCCTGCGGCGCACCGTGCCGCTGGGATTGAGCTCCTTCTGCTCGCGGTCGATGCACGCCAGGATGGGGCGGTCGGACGTCACGCGCCGGCCCTGGGCGTCCACGCAGGTGTAGATGGCCTGTGCCAGCAGCGGCGTGCATCCGGCTGCCCACAGCATCCCCACCAGCGTACGCACCATGCCTGCCACCTGCGTCAGTCCACGCCGTAGCGCTGGCGGTAGGCCAGCACGCGGGCATGGTGCTCGCCCAAGGGCTGGCCGGCCTGGCCGCCCAGGTACTGGAGCAGATCGGCCAGGCGCGCGATCGCGCACACCTGCAGGCCCAGGCGCTCGCGCACGTACTGCACGGCCGAATGCGGCACGTCCTGGCCGCCCTCGGTGGCCATCTCCTGGCGGTCCAGCGCGATGGCGACCGCATGCGGCGTCGCGCCGGCGGCCCGGATCAGGGCAATGGACTCGCGCGCGGCGGTGCCGGCCGACATCACGTCGTCCACGATCAGCACCCGGCCGGCCAGCGGCGCGCCCACCAGCAGGCCGCCCTCGCCATGGTCCTTGGCTTCCTTGCGGTTGTAGGCATAGGGCACGTTGCGGCCCAGGCGCGCCAGCTCGACGGCCACCGCCGCGGCCAGCGGGATGCCCTTGTAGGCCGGCCCGAACAGCATGTCGAATTCGATGCGCGAGGCCAGGATGCGCAGTGCATAGAATTGCGCCAGCCGGCCGAGCTTGGCGCCGTCGTCGAACAGCCCCGCGTTGAAGAAGTAGGGCGACGCCCGGCCCGCCTTGGTCTTGAACTCGCCAAAGCGCAGCACGCCGGCTTCCACCGCGAACTGCACGAAATCCTGCGCCAGCTCGTCCTGGCCGCCCGCTGCCACCATGGGAAGTTCCTTGTTCACCCTCACCAGCCTCAACCTCAACGGCATCCGTTCGGCCGCCAGCAAGGGCGTGGAGGCCTGGCTCGCAAAAAGCAGGCCGGATTGTATTTGCGTGCAGGAGGTCAAGGCCCAGGCGGCCGACGTGGCCGGGCGTTTCGAGGCCCTGGCCGGGCTCAAGGGGTACTTCCATTTCGCCGAGAAGAAGGGGTATTCGGGCGTGGCCGCCTACTGCCGCCACGAGCCCAGCGACGTGGTGGCGGGCTGGGACGGCGGCGAGTTCGACGCCGAGGGCCGCTACGTGGAGCTGCGCTTCGACACGCCGGCGCGACGCCTGTCCCTCATCAGCTGCTACTTCCCCTCCGGCTCCTCCGGCGAAGAGCGGCAGCAGGCCAAGTTCCGCTTCCTGGCCGCGTTCGAGCCGCACCTGGCCCGCCTGAAGGCCGGGCGCGAGTTCATCCTGTGCGGCGACGTCAACATCGCCCACCAGAAGGAAGACCTGAAGAACTGGCGCAGCAACCAGAAGAACAGCGGCTTCCTGCCCGAAGAGCGCGCCTGGATGACAAAGTTGTTGAACGAAACCGGCCTGGTGGACGTCTACCGGCGGCTGCGGCCCGACACCACCGACGCCTGCTACACCTGGTGGAGCAACCGCGGCAACGCCTATGCCAACAACGTAGGCTGGCGGCTGGACTACCAGATCGCGACCGCTGACCTTGCGCGGACTGCACGCGAGGTGACGATCTACAAGGAGGAGCGGTTCAGTGACCACGCGCCGCTGACGATTCGCTATGAGCTGGCGATCTGACGCGCCTGCCGTCTAGACCCTGCGACCAGGCCGGCGCCGGAACTGAACAAGGTGGCCGGCATCGCCCTTTGGCACACTCCCATCATGCGAGACCCGAACCTGCAACGCCGCCACCTACTCCGCTCCGCCCTGGCTTCAGGCGCCGCCGCGCTGCTGCCCGCAGCCGCTGCGGCCGCGGTGGACTGGGGCGCGCTCGAAGCGCGCGCGCGCGGAAAGAAGGTGTTCTTCAACGCCTGGGCCGGCAGCGAACGCACCAACGCCTATCTCGCGTGGGTGGCTGCCGAGGTGTCGCGGCGGCATGGGATCGGTCTGGAGCACGTGAAGATCACGGACACCGCCGAGGCCGTGAAACGCGTCCGCTCGGAGAAGCAGGCGGGCCGCAGCTCGGGCGGCAGCGTCGACATGGTCTGGATCAACGGCGAGAACTTCCTGACGCTCAAGCGCGAGGGTCTGCTGTTTGGCCCGTTCGCGGAGCAGCTGCCGAACTACCGCTGGGTGGACACGGCCGGCAAGCCCACGACCCGGGTCGACTTCTCCGAGCCGGTGGAAGGCCTGGAGGCGCCCTGGGGGATGGCGCAGTTCACCTTCTTCGCCGACCGCCAGCGGGTGCCGCAGCCGCCGCGCAGCATGGCGGCCCTGCTGGAATTCGCGCGCGCGCAGCCCGGCCGCGTCACCTATCCGCGCCCGCCCAACTTCCATGGGACCACCTTCCTCAAGCAGGCGCTGCTCGAGGCCACGCCTGATCGCACGCCGCTGTACCGGCCCGTCACGCCCGCGGCGCTGGAGCGCGCCGGCGCGCCGCTGTGGAACTACCTGGACGCCCTGCGCCCGCACCTGTGGCGCGGCGGCCGCCAGCACCCGCAGAATGCCGCGGCCGTGCGCCAGATGATGGCCGACGGCGAGCTGCTGATCGCGCTGACCTTCAACCCCAACGAAGCCGCCAACGAGATCGCCGCCCGCCGCCTGCCCGCCACGGTCCACAGCTGGCAGAACGAGAAGGGCGCGGTGGGCAACACCCACTTCCTCGCCATCCCGGTGAACGCCAGCGCCCCGGACGCGGCGCAGGTGGTGATCAACTTCCTGCTCTCGCCCGAGGCGCAGGCGCGCAAGGCGGACATCGAGGTCTGGGGCGACGGGACGGTGCTCGCCGTCGACCGGCTGCCGGCCGGCGAGCGCGAGCGCTTCCAGGCGCGCAGCTGGCCGGGGCAGGTGGAGCAGCCGGCGCCCGTCCTGCTGGAGCCGCACGGCAGCTGGGTGGACCCGCTGGAGCGCGAGTGGCTGCGGCGCTACGGCCAGTAGGCGCTCCAACCTCGTCCTTGCCGGCCCGCGCGGTGCCCTTGGTGCTCGCGGCGGCGGCAGCGGTCCCCCTCGTGTGGGTCGCCGCGTCCGCGCTGGCCGCTGCTTTCGATGCCTCGGCCTGGCGCGACCTGCTGTCGGACCCGCAATGGCCGCGGGCGTTGCTGCACTCGCTGGCGACGGGCCTGGCCGCGACGGCGCTGTCCCTGCTGGCCGCGGCGTGGATCCTCTCGCGCAGCTTCGCCGCCCGCCCGTGGAACCTGGTGCTGCGCGCCCTCGCGCCCATGCTGGCGATGCCGCACGCCGCGTTCGCGATCGGCCTGGCCTTCCTCGTCGCGCCGAGCGGCTGGGTGCTGCGGGCGCTCTCCCCGTGGGCGACCGGCTTCGAGCTGCCGCCCGCCTGGCCGACGACCCAGGACCCGTGGGGCATCGGACTGGTGGCGGCGCTGGTCGGCAAGGAGGTGCCCTTCCTGCTGTGGACCGCCGCGAGCCAGCTGCAGCGGGCGGACACGGGAGCGCGCTGGCGCCGCGAGCTCGAGCTGGCCTGCACCATGGGCTACACGCGGCCGGCCGCCTGGTGGCGGGTGGTCTGGCCCCAGCTGTGGCCACGCCTGGCCGCGCCCGTGCTGGCGGTGGGGGCCTACAGCCTGACCGTCGTCGACGTGGCGCTGGTCATCGGGCCGGCGTCGCCGCCCACCGCGTCCGTGCTGGCCTGGCAGTGGCTGCTCGACGCCGACCCCGCGATCAACGCCAAGGGTGCCGCCGGCGCCTGGCTGCTCGCGCTGACCGCGGCGGCGGCGGCAGGCGTGTTCTGGGTGCTGCAGGGGCGCGCCGGCGCCGGCAGGCGCTGGACGGACGGGGACCGCGGCAGGAACGAGCCCCGCCAGGGGGATGCGATCGCGCCGGCGCTTCTGCTCGCGCTGGGGTACTTGTGCGTCATGGGCGCCCTGGCCGTCGGCAGCGTCTCGGGCGTGTGGCCCTTTCCGGATGTATGGCCCCGCGAGCTGAGCCTGTCGGGGTGGCGCTCGGTGCTGGCGAGCGTGGCCACGGTCTCCACCACGGTGGGGCTGGCGGCCGCCAGCAGTGCGACGGCGCTGGTCTGGGCCGTGGCGTGGCTGGAGGCCGCGCCGCCTTCCTGGGACGCGCGGATGCGCCGCATCGCCTACCTTCCGCTGCTGCTGCCCTCCATCCTGTGGGTCGTGGGCCTGCACCGCCTCACGCTGGCCTGGCGGCTCGACGGCCAGTGGGCGGGCCTGTGGCTTGCGCACACGCTGGCGGCGCTGCCCTATGTGCTGATCGCCCTCAGTCCCTCCTACCTCGGGTTCGATGCGCGCTACCGCCAGGTGGCCGCGACGCTCGGCCGCGGCCGGCCGGCGTTCCTGCTGCGGGTGAAGTGGCCCCTGCTGCGCGCCGGGCTGGCCACCGCGCTGGCAGTCGGCTTCTCGGTCAGCGTGGCGCAGTACCTGCCGACCCTGTTCGTCGGCGCCGGGCGCTACACGACCCTGACCACCGAAGCGGTGGCGCTGTCCAGCGGCGGCCAGCGATCGCTGCTGGCGGCCTATGCCTGGCTGCAGTGGCTGCTGCCGGCCCTGGCCTTCGGCCTGGCGGCCTGGGCGGGGCGGCCGCGCCGCTTCCGGGAGCGGGCGTGAGCCTGCACGTCTACGTGCGGGAGCTGCGCGTGGCGAGGCGACGGCTGGTGCACGAGCTGCGGCTGGACATCGCCCCCGGCACCGTGCACACCCTCATGGGCGAGAGCGGCTGCGGCAAGTCCAGCCTGCTGTCGGCGATCTGCGGCACCGCGGCGCCGCCGGTGCGCTTCGATGGCGAGGTCTTGCTCGACGGCACGCGGCTGGACGCCCTGCCGACGCGGCAGCGCGGCATCGCCATCCTGTTCCAGGACGACCTGCTGTTCGCGCACATGTCGGTGCGCGAGAACCTTCTCTTCGCCGTGCCGCCGGGGGCACGGGCGCAGCGCGAAGCCGTGGTGCAGCAGGCGCTGCGCGACCTGGAGCTGCCGGGCCTCGCGCAGGCGGACCCGGCCACGCTCTCCGGCGGCCAGCGGGCGCGCGTGGCGCTGGTGCGTGCGCTGCTGGCGCGGCCGCGCGCGGTGCTGCTGGACGAGCCGTTCGCGCGGCTGGACGCCGGGCTGCGCGCCCGCATGCGCGAGTTCGTCTTCGGCACCATCCAGGCCCGGGGCATCCCGGCCCTGCTGGTGACGCACGACGCGCAGGACATCGCCGATCCGCAGCGCGTCACGCGCCTGGCCAGCCCGCAGCCATGACTAGGCGCCTGGCGCGGCGGCCAGCCGCGCCAGGAAGTCGTTGATGATGGCGTCGCGGTCGACCGCGTACGCCTCGCGCATCAGGTGGCTGCCGCTGCGCTGGATCCAGCGCTTGTCGCCGCCGAGGTCCGGCGTGCGCACCAGCGTGCTGCGCAACCAGCGGGGCTCCAGCACCCAGGCCACGCAGACGAGGTCCCAGATCACCCAGGAGTGCGGTCTCGCCGGGTCCGCCGGGTAGATCGTCCACAGCGGGTTGCTGGTGAAGAGATGGTGCAGGTACCCGCCGATGGCTCCGCATCCCCGTACGTGGCTTTCCATCTCCGCGAGCGACAGCCGCAGCTGCGCGCCCACGTGGAAGCCGGGCAGGTACACCAGCGGAACGCCGCTTCGCAGCAGCAAGCGGCTGGCGGCCAGGTCCTGCTCCAGGTTGAACGAGTCGTTCGCGTGGGGCGCATGCGACGGGTAGCCGCTGGTCCACACGACCACCAGGCGCTCGACGATGTCCGGGGCCATCAGCAGCGCGCTCGCGATGTTGGTGACGCAGCCCAGCGCCAGCACGTACAGCGTCTCGCCCGGCCCGCAGGCGCGTGCCAGCGCCACCAGGTGCTCGGCCGCCTCGCTGGCGATCGGCCGATCGGGCGCCTCGAGGTAGCCGGCGCTGCCGGCGAAGGCGCGGCCGCGGTGGTCCATGCCCAGGAGTTCGTGGATGCGCCGGATCTCGGCCAGGCTGCGCCGCATGCCTTCGGCCGGTGCATTGAAGGGCGGTGCGTCGGCCGGCGCGTGCGCGAGCTGGGCGCGCCGGTGGGCGAAGGAGAAGGGCACCGCGTACACGGCCTCGACCTGCAGCCGCTCGCGCGCCAGCAGGGCCCAGGCCAGCGCGAACTGGTCGTCGATCTCGTTGGCCGTGTCGGTGTCGATCACGCAGCGCACCGGGCCGCGCGGCTCGGCGAGGCGGCCGGCGTACCAGGCGTCGTCGCGGCGGCGGGTCATGCGCACCCCTCGCCCGGCACCGGCCCCGCCGGGGCCAGCTCCCGGAAGCGGCGCAGGTCCGCGGGCTCGTCCACGTCCCAGAGGCTGTCGAGCTCCTGCCAGCGCGCGCCGGCCGCACGCAGCCGCTCGCGCGTCTGCGCCAGCACCGCCGGCGTGCTCCAGGCGATGTCTTCGAAGACCTCGGGCAGCACGCGGGCCAGCCCCAGCAGCACGTAGCCGCCGTCTTCCGCCGGGATCAGCACGGCGTCGTGCCCGGCGAGCGCCCGGGCAGCGGCCTGCAGGTGCCCGGGGGCGAGCAGCGGACAGTCGGTGCCGATCACCAGCAGGGGCAGCCCTGGATGCTGCGCGAAATGCGATTGCGCCGTGGCGCGCATGCGCTCGCCCAGGCCGCCCTGCACCTGGCTGCGCAGGGCAAGCCCGCACCGCCGGTGCAGCGCGCGGAAGAAACGGTGCCCAGCGTCCGGGGCGCACCACAGCTGCACCGGACCCAGCGCCGCCGCCTGCGCCGTGCGCAAGGTGTCCAGCGTGAAGGCCCGCTGCAGGCGGGCGGCGGCCGGCGCACCGATGCCCGGTGCCAGGCGCGTCTTCGCGAGGCCCGCGACGGGCGCCTTGGCCAGCACGGCGACGCCGGCGGCAGCCGGCCCCGGCCGGCGGCGGTAGCCGTAGCGGTCGGCCAGCTGCTGGGGCGCGGCGCCGAAGAAGTACCGCAAGCGCAGCCACCACATGAGCAGGATGATGCGCAGCACGCCGTGCCGCTCCCAGCGGCGCGCGGACGTCGCGACGGTCGCGCGCAGGCAGGCGGGTGCTCCCCGGCGGCGCAGCCGGGTGCTCAAGGCGATGTCCTCCATCAGCGGCAGGTCCGGGAAGCCGCCAGCGGCCGCGAACACCTCGCGGCGCACGAAGAGGGCCTGGTCGCCGGTGGCGATGCCCGTCCAGCGCGACCGCAGGTTCATCAGCGCACCCACCAGGCGCAGCAAGGGGGCGTCGCCGGCGATGCGCACGTCGAAGCGTCCCCAGTCGGCGCCCGCCGCCAGCGCCTGCGCCACCAGGCGGTCGGCCTCGGGCGGCAGCACGGTATCGGCGTGCAGGAACAGCAGCGCATCGGCCCGCGCGCCCTGCGCCCCCGCGTTCATCTGCGAAGCGCGTCCCTGAGCGGCTACCAGCACGTGGTCGGCCCCGCCCCGCGATGCGAGCAGCCAGGTGCCGTCGGTACTGCCGCCGTCCACGACCACGACTTCGGCGCCGCGCGAGCGCAGCGGCTGCAGCGTCCGCAGCAGCGCGGGCACGGCGGCCGCCTCGTCCAGGACCGGCACGATGATGCGCAGGGAGCTCATGGAGCGAGCATACGCGGCAGCCGCGCCAGTTCGTCCAGGACGGAGGCGACGGCTTGCGGGGACAGGTAATGGTCGACCCGCTCGCGGACGTGCCGCACCAGCGCTTCATCGCTGTTCGCGGCCGACCAGTCCTCGCCGTGCCCGGGATCGCGGCGCGGGCCGGCCGACGCCGTGCGCCACTTGCAGCACCAGGTGATCGACCACAGCCACATCGCGCGGCGCAGCGGAAGGTGCCACGGTCTCGCCGCGGCGGCAAGGCCGGTATCGACGGCGCGCTCCCAGCGGCGGTAGAAGCCGGCCACCTCGGCCGGGGTCAACACGGCGCGCGCGGTGACATCCCAGGTCGTGGAGGTGTAGAGGCTCGCGTGGGCGAGATCGAGTCCCGGGTAGCTGTAGCGGCATTTCTCCAGGTCGACCAGCACCGCGTCGCCGCTGCCGCGCAGCAGGAAGTTGCCGGGGTGGGCGTCGAAGGCGACCAGGCAGCGCGGCGGCCGGTCGGGCAGGGCCACGCATGCGGCGAGCGCCTCCAGCTCGGTGCGGACCGCATCGTGCACCTCCACGGGCAGCCCTGCGCGCGGCACGAAGGCGGCTTGTGCAGCGATCTCCGCATGCAGCTGCCGCAGCGGATCGCCTGCGTCCTGCAGCGGCGGCCGGTCCTGCGCACGAGGCAGTGGCAGCGCGTGCAGCGCGGCGAGCGCCTGCGCGACGGCATCGAGGTCGCGCGGCAAGTCCGCCGGCCGGCCGGCGATCTCCTGCACCAGCAGCGCGCCGCGGGGAAGGCCCTGGCCCACCGGCAGGACCCCCAGCAGCCGCGGCGTGTGCCCGCCGGCCTGGGCGCGGGCGAAGCAGGCCTGCTGGTGGTGCAGGTTGGCCGCGGGCTCCAGGCCCACCTGGCTCTGCTTCGGGATGCGCGCCAGCACGCCCGTGCCCACCAGGCGCACGTGCAGGTGCGCCAGCCCCGTGTCCGCGAGGACCTCGAGCGGCACCCCGGCCCAGGCGCCGTGGGCGCGCAGCGCCTCCCGCAGGCCTTCCACGGGCGCGCTGGATCGCGCGGATCGCGTCGTCATCTGCGCGGGCGCTCCCCGTCGCCTTCGCGGTCGTCTGGTTTCATGCCGTAGCTCCGGGCCTGTCTGGCCGCGAGTGTGAACCCGAAGCCCCGTTGCCCACGGATGGGTGAGACGCGCGATCAATGAATCGCGGCCCCCAGTAGATCGCCCGTCTCGCCGAGCGCGTAGCATGCATGCCAACCGACGGAGTGCACATGGACGCGCTTTCCCTCCTGCTGAACCGATTCGCGATCAGCGCCGGCGTCTTCTACACCGGCCAGATCTGCGGCGTGCACGGTTTCGCCGGCGACGAACACCGGGGCCACCTGCACATCATCGAGGAAGGCCCCGTCGACCTGGTGCAGGCGGACGGCGCTGCGCAGCGCATCGACAGGCCCACGCTGCTGTTCATGCCGCGGCCGCAGCAGCATCGGCTGGTCGCCGACGATTCGCTCGGCGCGAAAGTGCTGTGCGCCACGGTGCAGTTCGGCGGCTGCAACAACAACCCGATCAGCGATTCGCTGCCGCCCCTGCTGGCGGTGCGGCTGCAGGACCTGGAGGGCGCGCTCCCCCTGCTCGGGCTGCTGGCGCGCGAAGCCTTCGGTGGGCGGCCGGGCGCGCAGGCGGCGGTGGACCGCCTGTGCGAACTGCTGATCATCCAGCTGCTGCGGCATTGCCTGCGCCAGGGCCTCACCACCGGCGGCACCCTGGCCGGCCTGTCCGAGCCGCGCCTGGCCAGGGCGCTCGTCGCCCTGCATCGCGAACCCACGCGGGCCTGGGAGCTCGCCGACATGGCCGCGCAAGCCGGTCTCTCTCGCGCGCGCTTCGCCGCGCGGTTCCGCGAGGTGACCGGGCAGACCCCGGCCGATTACCTGGCCGGCTGGCGCATGACGATCGCGCAGCACCTGCTGCGCAGCGGCCGGGCCATGAAGCAGGTGTCGGCGGAATCCGGGTACGGCAGCAGCAGCGCCTTCATCCGGGCCTTCGTGCGCAAGGTGGGCGTGCCGCCGGCACAGTGGCTGCGCCAGATCGAGGATGCCTCGGCCGCCGGGCAGCGCCCGCACTGAACCTGAACCTGGAGATACCCGCGATGGACCTGAACACCCGTCCGACCGTCCTGTTGTTCGACGTCAACGAGACATTGCTGGACGTCGGCGCCGTGAAGCGCCAGGTCGGCGACCTGCTGCAGGAACCCGGCGCGGGGACGCTCTGGTTCACCACCATGCTGCACTACTCCCTGGTCCTGACCGTCAGCGGCCAGTACGCGGGATTCCCGGAGATCGGCGCCGCCGCGCTGCGGATGCTGGCGCGCAATGCCGACCTGGGCCTGTCGCAGCAAGACGCCTTGGCCGTGATGGCGGGGATGCGCACCGCGGCTGCCCATCCCGAGGTGATCCCCGCGCTGGAGCGGCTGCAGCGGGCGGGGTTCCGCATGGCCAGCCTGACGAATTCGACGCAGGCCGGCGCCGAGGCGCAGCTGGCGCACGCCGGCCTCGACCGGTTCTTCGAACGGCAGCTGAGCGTGCAGGGTACCGGCAAGTTCAAGCCGCACCGCGACGTCTACCTGTGGGCGGCGGACGAAATGGGTGTGCAGCCCTCCGAATGCATGCTGGTCGCCGCCCATGGCTGGGACGTCGCGGGCGCTGCCTGGGCCGGGATGCGGACGGCGTTCGTCGCGCGCGAAGGCCAGCAGAAGTTCCCGCTGGCGCCCGAGCCCGCGCTGGACGTTCCCGACCTGGCGGCCCTGGCCACCCGGCTCACCGCAACGCAGGCGCCATCACCTCAGGCCCGCCCCGGGACAGCTCCATGAGCACAAGGAAGTTGACCCTGGTCGCGACCCTCCTCGCCGCCATCGTCCTCTTCTTCGCCCTGGACCTCGGCCGCTTCCTGAGCCTGGACGTGCTGCGGCAAAGCCAGGCTGCGCTGGGCGCACTGCGCGACCGGCATCCAGTCGTCACCGCGGCGTCGTTCTTCGCGCTCTATGTCCTGGCGACGGCCCTGTCGCTGCCGGGCGCGGCGATTCTCACGCTGGCCGCCGGCGCCCTGTTCGGCCTCGCGGGCGGCACCCTGCTGGTGTCCTTCGCCTCCAGCCTGGGCGCCCTGTTCGCCTTCCTCCTCGCGCGCTTCCTGCTGCGCGACAGCGTCCGCGCCCGCTTCGGCAGCAGGCTGCGCGAGATCGACCGTGGCGTGCAGCGCGAGGGCGCCATGTACCTCTTCACGCTGCGCCTGGTCCCGTTCGTACCCTTTTTCGTCATCAACCTGGCCATGGGCCTGACCGCGCTGCGGCCGTGGACCTTCTACTGGGTCAGCCAGGCCGGCATGCTCGCCGGCACCGTGGTGTACGTGAATGCCGGCACCCAGCTGGCGCAGGTGCAGTCGGTGCGCAGCATCCTCAGCCCGGCCCTGATCGGGTCCTTCGCGCTGCTGGCCGTGTTCCCCTGGCTCGCGCGCGGCATGGTGCGCGTCTTCCAGGGTCGCCGTGTCTACGCGCGCTGGCGGGGGCGTCGTCCGCGCCGCTTCGACCGCAACCTGGTGGTGATCGGCGCCGGCGCGGCCGGGCTGGTGTCGGCGTACATCGCTGCGGCCGTGAAGGCGTCGGTCACCCTGGTGGAGGGCCACAAGATGGGCGGCGACTGCCTCAATTACGGGTGCGTGCCGAGCAAGGCGCTGATCCGCAGCGCGAAGCTCGCGCACCAGATGCGCCATGCCGGCGCCTGGGGCCTGCAGGACGTGGCGCCGTCCTTCTCGCTCCAGGCGGTGATGCGCAGGATCCGCGCCGTGGTCAGCGCGGTGGAGCCGCACGACAGCCCGGAACGCTTCCGCAGCCTGGGCGTGGATGTCGTGGCGGGCCATGCCCGCATCGTCGATCCCTGGAGCGTGGAGATCACCCACGCGGACGGCTCCTGCCGCAAGCTCACCACGCGGGCCATCGTCATCGCCGCCGGGGCGCGCCCGATCGTCCCGCCACTGCCGGGTCTGGATGCGGTGGGCTACGTCACCAGCGACACGCTGTGGGACGACTTCGGCGCGCGCCAGCAGCCGCCCAAGCGGCTGCTGGTCCTCGGGGGCGGCCCGATCGGCTGCGAACTGTCACAGGCTTTCGCCCGCCTGGGCGTCGAGGTCACGCAGGTGGAGCTCGCCGAGAGGCTGCTGGCCCGCGAGGACGACGAGGTCAGCGAGGCAGCGGCGCGCGCCTTGCAGGCCGACGGCGTGCGGGTGCTCACCGGGCACGAGGCGATTCGCTGCGAGCGCCACGGCGACGAGAAGGTCCTGGTGGCGCAGGCCGGGGGCGGGGAGGTCCGGCTGCCGTTCGATGCGCTGCTTTGCGCCGTCGGGCGCCAGGCCAGGCTGGAGGGCTACGGGCTCGAGGACCTCGGCATCCCCGTGGACCGCACGGTGGAGACCAACGAGTACCTGCAGACGCTCTACCCGAACATCTACGCCGCCGGCGACGTGGCAGGGCCCTACCAGTTCACCCACACGGCGTCGCACCAGGCCTGGTATGCGACGGTGAATGCCCTGTTTGGCGGCTTCAGGCGCTTCCGTGCGGATTACCGGGTGATTCCCGCGGCCACCTTCATCGATCCCGAGATCGCGCGCGTGGGCCTGAACGAGCGGGAGGCACGCCAGCAGGGCATCGCGTACGAGGTCACCCGCTACGGCCTGGAGGAGCTCGATCGCGCCATCGCCGACGGCCAGGCCCGCGGCTTCGTGAAGGTGCTGACCGTGCCCGGCAAGGACAGGATCCTCGGCGCGACCATCGTCGGCGCGCACGCGGCGGAGATGCTTGCCGAGTTCGTGCTGGCGATGCGCCATGGCCTGGGCCTCGGCAAGATCCTCGGCACCGTCCACACGTACCCCACCTGGTCGGAAGCGGGCAAGTACGCCGCCGGCGAGTGGCGGCGCGCGCACCAGCCGGCGCGGCTGATGCGGTGGCTCGCGCGCTACCACGCATGGCGCAGGGGCTGAGATGTCCAAGCGCAGCCACGACGCCGACGAGCCGCTTCGCATCGCGCGGCGCGATGCGCTCCTGTGGGGCGCGGCGATGGCCGCGCTGCCCCTGGATGGAGCCGGCGCCGCCGAGGTCGCGCTGCCTCGCTTCTCGACGGCCCCGCCGGGCGGCGGCCCGCCGCCGGGATGGGTGCACGAGACCTTGCCCAAGGTGCGACGCGCCAACGTCTATGCGGTGACGCTGGACGACGGCGTGGCCGTCCTGCACGTGCGGTCCCGCGCGTCGGCGTCGAGCCTGCTCGCGACCGTGCCGGCGGGCACGCGGGCGACACGGCTGCGCTGGCGGTGGAAGGTGTCGAACGCCCTGGCCGGATCCGACCTGCGCACCCGGGCGGGCGACGACTACGCCGCGCGCCTGTACGTGCTGTTCGACCTGCCACCGGAGCGCCTCTCGCTCGCGGATCGCCTGCGCCTGCAGGCGGCGCGCAGCCTGTCCGGCCGGGAGATCCCCGCGGCCGCGATCTGCTATGCCTGGGGAACCGCACAGGCGGCGGGCAGCACGGGATGGAACCCGTACACGGACCGGGTGCGGATGGTGGTGCTGGAAAGCGGCGACGCGCGGGTCTCGCAATGGCGGCCCGCCGAGCGCGACCTGCGGCAGGACTGGGAGGAGTCGTTCGGGGGGGCCATGCCGCCGGTGCGCGCGATCGCGGTGGGCGCGGACACCGACAACACCGGCGACGGCGTCGACGCCTGGTTCGGCGACGTGCTGCTGTCCGGCGCGTGAAGCGGCTCGTGCTCCTGGGCGGCGGGCACGCCCACCTGCAGGTCCTGGCCAGGTTCGCCGAGCGCCGGCCCCGCGGCTGGGACGCGCTGCTGGTCACGCCGCATCCCCGGCAGATCTATTCGGGGATGCTGCCAGGATGGATCGCGGGGCACTACACGCTCGACGAGATCTCGATCGACCTCTTGCCGCTCGCACGCGCGGCGGAGGTGGGTCTGCTGCTGGATGCAGCAACCGGGCTGGACGCCGATGCCGGGGTCCTGCACACCCGGCATCACGGAAGCATCGCCTTCGACGCGCTGTCCATCGACGTGGGATCGGGCCCGCCTCACACCATCCCCGGCGCCGCGGAGCATGGCGTGGGCATTCGTCCCATCGAGGGCTTCGCCGCCGCGTGGGAACGCCTGCGGCGGCAGCTGCACGACACCCGCGGGCCCCTGCACGTCGTGGTGCTGGGCGCCGGCCCGGGCGGAGTGGAACTGGCTTTCGGACTGCGTCATCGCGCCATCCGCGAAGGATGGTCGCACCTGCGCGTGCGGCTCGTGGGCTCCGAGGCCACACCACTGCCGGGCGCGCCCGCGTCCGCACGGACCTGCATGGCGGACAAGCTGCGGGAGGTGGGCGTCGAGTGGGAGGGTTCCAGGCGAGCCGCCGCGATCGAATCCCGACGCATCGTGTTCGAGGACACCGGCGAGGCCGCCGCGGACGTCTGCTGGATCGTGACGGGCGCAGCGCCCGTGCCCTGGCTGGCGGCCTCGGGCCTGGATACCGACGACGCAGGATACGTGCGCGTGAACGGCAAGCTCCAGAGCCTCTCGCACGCGAACGTCTTCGCCGCGGGGGACGCCGCCAGCCACCCGCGGCCGCTGCCGAAATCGGGCGTGTACGCCGTGCGCGCCGGCGCGGCGCTGGCGCGCAGCCTGCTGGCCTTCTGCGAGGGCATGCCGCTGACCGAATGGCGTCCCCAGCGCCAGGCGCTGTACCTGGTGAGCACGGGCGATCGCCACGCCGTGGCGGTCTGGGCGCGCTGGAGCTGGCAGGGAAGTTGGACGTGGCGGTGGAAGGATTTGATCGACCGGCGTTTTGTCGAGGGCTTCAGGCAGAGTGTGTGAGCCCTGCCGGATCCCCGCCGCGTGGGCGTGGCCAGCCTGAGCCTGTCGGCACGTTCTGACGCCTGTCCGTGCCGCTGGCCGATGCGGGGGCGGCGCTGCGGTGCCTAGACTGGCACCGCTGACGTGCTGACCAGAAGGAGAAACACATGCGCAAGCTTCTGCTTTCCCTGGGAGCCGGTGCCGTGCTGATGGCGGGCCTGGCCGCGCCTGCCTGGGCCGACAGAATCCCGGCAGCCGAGCTGCCGGGCGAGGTGGTGCAGGCGCTCCAGAAACGCTTCCGTGACGCCATCGTGCTGGAGGCCGGGCGCGAGCAGGAGGGCGGCCGGCTGCGTTACGAGATCCTGCTGCGCCACGAGGGTCGTCAGCACCAGGTGGACGTCAGCCCCGAGGGCAACATCCTGAAGGTGGATCCGCGGGGCTGATGCGCAGCCAGCTGTGCGACAGCGTCCAGGCGGCAGTGGCCAGCAGCAGCAGCGCCACCGCCCGGGCCGTGCGCACCTGCGCGATTCTTGACCGTTCCAGCCGGCTGCGCAGTGCGCCGGCACCCAGCGCCACCGCCCCGTACACCAGCACCTGGGTGAGGGCGACGATGGCGCCCAGCGCCAAGGCCTGCGGCAGCAAGGCGCCGTGCCCGGGGCGGATGAACTGCGGGAACACCGCGACCATGAAGACATAGGCCTTGGGATTGAGCAGGCAGGTCGCCGCCGCGCGGCAGAAGGTGCGGCCGGTGCTGCGAGAAGACAGATCCTGCACTTCGCCCAGCGTGGCCGGGTGGCGCCACAACGAGACGCCCATCCAGGCCACGTAGACGCAACCGGCGGCCAGCACGACGTTGAAGGCCGCCGGTGCCGCCTGCAGCACCAGCCCCACGCCCAGCGCACCCAGCGCCACGTGGGCCATGCCGCCGGCGACCAGGCCGGCCACGGCCACCAGCCCGGCACGCCGCCCGTCCACCACGGCGCTGGACAGCACGAACGCCATGTCCATGCCCGGCACCACCACGATGCCGAACACGAACAGGGCGAACAGCCACAGGGTGCCGTCCATCACCCGGCCCGCAGTGCCGAACGCGCCGTTGGGCAGAGGCGGCGCGTCTCGGGTGCCGCCGCCAGGCAGGGCTGCAAAGCCGGCGCGATCTCGCGTTGCCAGCGGCCTGCCCGCACGAAGGCGTCGAAAGCCGGTGCGTCGGCGAAGAGGGCGAGGCCCAGCAGCACCTGCTCCTTTTCGCGCACCGGCAGGCGGGGAAAGTCGTTGGGAGCGGGTTCGTTCGTGTACCAGCCCACGTCCAGGGCGCCGCCTTCGCGCAGCACCTGTGCCGCCCGTCCGCAGACCAGGTCCAGCAGGGCGGGCGAGGCGGGCTCGCGCAGCGCGAACACCGTCCCGTCGAGCAGGCCCGGTGCGCAGCCGCCGGCGCCGGCGGCGGGTCGCGGCCGCTCCCGGGTCCACGCGCTGCCGGATCGGGCCGGGCGCAGCAGCAGCACATTGTCCGAATCCGCCATGGTGGCGTTGGCCGCATCGCGGTGGGCCGCCCACACCGGCCCGCCATAGAAGGCCTCCAGGCCGCGCCGCCGCGCCCGCATGTCGGCGAAGCCGCGCAGCCAGGTGAAGCGGTCGGGATCGTCCAGGTCGCGGAACTGGCCCAGCACCCGCATCCCGACGGCCTCCTGCGTCTCGACGAACTCCCTGTCGAACAGCTCGATCAGCGCCTCGCGCCGGCCGGGGTGCAGTGTGTACTGGCGCAACTCGATGACGGCGCAGTCGCGGGCGCCCGGGGCAGTGCTCATGGAAACCTCCTGGTGAAGAGGCCGCGAGTCTGCGCCGCCATACCTGACAGGGAACGGCAGGTATTGCCTCTACACTGCCCCTCATGCGCGCCAGCCGGCTCCTGTCGATCCAGATGCTGCTGGAGACGCGCGGCCGGATGAGCGCGCCGGCGCTGGCCGAAGCGCTCGAAATCTCCGTGCGCACGCTGTACCGCGACATCGACGAGCTCACGGCGGCCGGCGTGCCCGTCTACGCCGAGCGCGGGCGCGCAGGGGGCTTCCAGCTCCTGCCCGGCTGGCGCACCACGCTGACCGGCCTGACGCCCGCCGAGGCGCAGGCGGTGTTCCTCGGCGGGCTGGGCGGGCCCGCCGGCGAGCTGGGGCTGGGCCGGCAGGTGCAAAGCGCGCAGCTGAAGCTGCTGTCCGCGCTGCCGGCGGACTGGCGCGGCCATGCGCAGCGCGTGAGCACGCGCCTCCATCTGGATCCGGTCGACTGGTACCGCGAGCCGCCGCCCGCCGGCTGCCTGCCCACCGTGGCGGGCGCCGTGTGGGAGGAGCGCCAGCTGGAGATCGACTACGAGGGCTGGGTGCGCACCGCGCGGCAGGTGGTGCATCCCCTGGGGCTGGTGCTCAAGGCCGGCGTCTGGTACCTGGTCGCCTCGCGCGAGCGGAAGGTCCGCACCTACCGGGTGGCCGGCATCCGGCAGGCGCGGGTGCTGGACGCGCGCTGCCGGCGGCCGCGCCGCTTCGACCTGGCCCGCCACTGGGCGCAGGCGGTCCGGCGGTTCGAGGTGGCGCTGTACGCCGGCCAGGCGGAGGTGCTGGCCACCGCGCAGGGCCTGGCGGACCTGCGCCGGCAAAACGCCGCGGTGGCCCGCGCCCTGCAGGACGTGCACCCGCCGGCCGCGCCGGGCGCGCGCGTGAAGGTGCGCATCCCCACCGAGTCGGTGCAGCAGGCCGCCGGGCCGCTGATGCGGCTGGCCCCCGAGGTGGAGGTGCTCACGCCCGTGCAGCTGCGCCAGGCGATCGCGGACCGCCTCCACGCCGCGGCCGAACGCTATGGGCTGGGGGGCCCAGCGTGCGGCCGACCTTGAACGGCCGCACGCGCGCCGGCAGCGGCGAAGGCGTTGGCAATCTCCTGGTTGAACGTGGGCAGGTCCTGCGGGCCGCGCGAGGTCACCAGTTGCCCGTCAGATACGCAGGCCCGGTCAATCCAGCGGGCGCTCGCGTTCTCGAAGCCATCGGTGGCGACCAACGCGATCCGCAGGTGATCCAGGCTTTTCATGCGGGCTCCTCGTCCCTCAAGTGGCGTGGTGCCTGACCAGGAAGTCCCTGCTCAGCGTGACGACCTCGTCCAGGTGTGTCTCCAGCAGCCAGTGACCGCCGTCCAGCAGGTGGAGCTGGGCATCGGGCAGATCGCGCAGGTAGGCACGCGCCGACGCCTGCGGCATATAGCCATCCTGCGGTCCCCACACGATCAAGGCCGGCGGGCGGTGCTCGCGCAGGTACGACTGGTATCTTGGAAACCAGTTGAGGTTTTCCTTGAGCCCGAACAGCACGTCGGCCGCGATCTGCCGGCGCCGCTCGGTCATCAAGGCCCAATGCAGCTCCCAAAGGTCCGGCGACAGCAGGGGCGCCAGCTGCGGCCCCACGTCGTTGAGGAATTCGGCCTTGAATTCCTCTTTGGTGACGTGCTGCAGCAGTTCGCGGCGTGCGTGGTCCTCCGGCAGCTCGAAAACCTGTTTCAGGCCCTCGTACTTGGGGCCCAGTGCATCTTCATAGATGTCGCCGTTCTGGATGATCAGGGCGGCTATGCGCTGGGGCACCCGCATCGCGAGCCGCAGCCCGATCTGCGAGCCGAAATCGTGCAGGTACAGCGCAAACCGCCCGACGCCGAGGTGGTCCAGGAAGCGTTGCAGGAAATCGGCATAACCGGTGAAGCTGTAGTCAAAGCCCTGCGGCGTGGCGCTGTAGCCGGTGCCGGGAAAGTCCGGCGCCAGCAGCCGCCACCGGTCGCCCAGCGCGCCCATGAAATTCCTGAATTCATAGGACGAGGAAGGGTATCCATGCGGCAGCAGCAGGACGGGGGCGCCGGGTGACCCGGCCTCTCGGTAGAAGACATCGGTCCCGTTCAGGACCAATCGTGAATGCCTTACGGTCGTTTTCATGGCGCGCGTGTTGCTTCGATCACTGGAAATCGGAGGGCAAATGGAGAAAAGAGGGGGCAGAGGGTGCCCGGCTCGGGCCGAGGCGCCTGCAACCGGATCCATGCTAGCCGCGCGGCTTTCGCGTGGCTTGTATGGAATTGCGCAGTTGCGATGCGGCAGCGCGTGTCAGCGCCGACCGGAGGGCGGAAGGCGGGGCGCCGAAGGCCTGGCGGACGCTGTGGGTCAGGTGCGCGTGGTCAGAGAAGCCCACGTCGGCGGCGAGCCGGGTAAGGTCGGACTCGCCGCCTTCCAGGGCGTCGAGCACCCGCGCCAGCCTGACGTGCAGGCGGTAGCGGGTGATCGTCATGCCCGTCGCCTGCCTGAACAGGCGGGTCAGGTGGAAGGGCGTGCATTGCGCGTGCAGTGCCAAGGCAGGCAGGCTGTGCCTGAAGGCCGATTCTGTGGAGACCAGCTCGCGGATGCGGCTGACGGCCTGCCACGCCCGTGCCGTGAGTTTCGGCAAGCCGGGCGGCGCATGTGCCAGGGTGCCGGCCTGCGCGGCCAGCAGGTACAGCGCCCGTTCCTCGCCTTCCATCGGGTCTAGGGCGCGTGCTGCCATGGACGAGCGCATCAATGCTGTCTCGAGCAGCACAGGCTGCGGCACCAGCAATCCCAATTCACGCCCGTTGGACCGGTCGCCGAACACCTCGCCGAGCAGGTCCTTGCCGAATTCGAGAAACAGCGATTCGTCGGGGTGTTCGGTGATGAATGGATGGCTCAGGCGAAAGGGCTGGTCGCCCCGGTACAGCACGCTGCTGCCCGGTTCGATGACCGCTGCCCGACGGTGGGCATGGTGCAGGTGGGTTCCGCGCCGGATGAAGGTCAGCGACGGGACGCCGTCGCCCAGCTCCTGCGAAACGTGCGCGGTCGAGGCGATCCCCTGGTAAGTCGACACCTGCACCAGCGTGCTGGCGAACAGCTTGTGGATTTGGTGGGTGCCCGGCCGCCATCGCGGCTTGCCGGCCGAGTCTGGGGCGCTCACCAGTCCACCAGCGCCACTCCCAGGCTGAGCACGTTGCGCTTGCGGTTGTAGTCCAGCATGCTGTCGCCATAGCCGCTGAAGTACTGCGCGTGGAAGCGCAGGTCGCCCAGCGGCCCGCCCTGGCCGCCCTTGCCCAGGGCGCGGAAGTACTCCAGCCGCAGCGAGCCCTTGCCCGACGAGCGCAGGTTGTGCCGCACCGTGGTGGCCACCGTGTCCAGCGGCGACATGTGCCAGAAGCCGGTCAGCTCGCTGCGTCCCATGAAGTTGCTGATGTCCGGGTTGTCGTCGTTGCCGTTCTCGAACGCGCGCTTCCACACCCGCGCCTCGAGGCCGAAGCGGTTGTCCAGCTCGAAGCCGGCCATCGCATAGACGCGGTTCCAGCTGCGCGACTGCGGCAGCTGGCGGCCATTGGACTGGTGCGACACCCCCAGGCCGACGTGGCTGAACCGCCAGCCCAAGGGCAGCTGCAGCGCCGCCGGGTAGACGTACACGGCCTCGGGCTCGTAGTCGGTGGTGCGGAACGGCCGCGACAGCTCCGGGGTGAAGAACTGCCAGTACGACTGCTGGGTGAAGCCCACCCACAGCGAGTCGCTGCGCACCGGGTCGCGGGCGGTGAGCAGGTTGGCCGCGATCTTGACGCGGGCCGACAGCTGGATGCGCGCCTCCGCGGTGCGGTAGGGCTCCTCGGCGTCGTCGCTGCGTCCGGGCGCCGGGGAGGTCGGCCGGCGGTTGACGCTGTCGGCCGCCACCACCGACGCCGAGATCGGCCGGTAGCCGCGCAGCTCGAAGGTGCCGCAGTCGGTGGCGCGTTCCAGCTCCCAGAAGCGCGACAGGCGCGAGTAGCGGTCGTCGCGGCAGCCGGCCTGGGCGCTGGCCACGACCGCCGGTTCGGCCGGCGGGATGGGCGCCGCCGCCGGGGCGGCGGCCCCGGGCGCTGGCGGCGGCGTGATGCCGGGCGCGGCCACCACCGCCGGAGTCGCCTGCTGGCGCAGCGCCCAGGTGTCGAAGCAGGCCAGCCGCGCCGCCGGCTCCTGGGTGGCGGCGCAGGACTGCCAGCTGTCGGTGGGGGCGGCCTGCGCGGCTGGGGTCTGCGCCGCCGCGGGTGCCAGGCCGGCCAGCGATGCGCCGGCGGCGCAGCTCAGCGTGGTCACGGCTCGGGCGATGGGGGAAGCGTTCGACTTGGGGGGCATGGAGGCTTTCGGTGCAAGCTCTGCAATACGCGAAGGTAGCAGCCGGCCGCTGGCGCGCTTGTAGGCCAAGGCCGGATGATCGCCCGCCGCAGCGGGCGGGAGGCCGCGCTTGTGTGACGTTTCGTTCTGCGGGTTAAACCTTAAGAAAACCAGCTCTTCACCATCCCATCAGGAGCCGAGATACTGCGCGCCTCTCTCGTCGTTACTAAATGTAAATATCTCTGTGGGGCCACTCTCTATGCGTTCATTCATTGCCACCCTCCTGTTCGCCCTTGCCGCCGGCCACGCCGCCGCGCAGGCGCCCGCTCCGCTGGTCTTTGCCGTGAACGAGGGCGCGACCTACCGCGTCAATCCCGGCGCCACGGCCGAGCGCTTCCACGACCTGGCCGAAGACCTGTCCCGGCTGATGAAGCGCAAGGTCCGCATCCAGCCCGTCGTCGACTACAAGGAACTGGTCGAGGGCCTGAACGAGCAGCGCTACGACCTGGCCTACGTCCATCCGGCCCATCACTCGATCCGCGCCATGAGCAAGGGCTACCGGCTGGTGGCGCTGACCAAGGGCTTCACCGAGTACCGCGCCTCGTTCCTGGTGCCCGCGAACTCCCCGCTCAAGACCATCGCCGAGCTCAAGACCGCCAAGGTCGGCGCGCCCGACGAGGATTCGATCACCTCGGTCATCATGCGGGCCACGCTGCGCGAAGCCCTGGGCGAGGTGCCCACCGTCTCGTACGTGCGCATGCAGGACGCGGTGCCGTTCATGGTCGAGCATGGCCTGGTGGCCAGCGGCGTGACGGCCTCGCGTACCGTGGTGAAGGACTGGCAGGACAAGGGCGGCAAGGTCCTGTTCAGCAGCAAGCCCGTCCCGATCAAGCACATGATCGCCAGCCCCCGCATCAGCGACGCGCAGCGCGAGCAGCTCACCGCCTACTTCGTCGGCCTGGAGCAGAGCGCCGAAGGCAAGAAGCGCCTGGAAAACCTGAACGTCGGCGGCTTCGTGGAATTCGACCAGAACTCGCTCACCGGCATCGGCAAGTGGCTCGGCGTCTGACCTGACGTTGGGTTCAGCGCGGCGCCGTACGGCGCAGCACGAAGGGCCGGGCGAGCTCCGTGCCCTCGGCCTCCCAGGTGCCGCGGATCTCGCGGCCGCAGGAGCCCTCGACCACTTCGCCCAGCCACGTCGCGGAGATGCGCGTGCCGTCGGCCGACTCTTCCATCGTGAACTCGCCGTCCTCCACGTCGCCCGCCACCTCGCTGCGGGCGCCGTTGCGGTTGACGGTGCCGCTGAAGCGGCCCTCCCAGCGCGGATTGCGCTCCAGCAGCACCGTGGCGCCCTGGGCCAGGCCCTCGAACTCGGCACGCCACCGGCCCAGCAGCTGCTCCGGCTTCAGCTCGGCGGCCCGGGGGCAGGTCCGGACCTTGGTTTGGGCCGCAGCCTGCACCGGTGCCAGGCAGGCAGCCATCAAAAGAAGGGCGATCGTGCGTTTCATGGTGTGCCGGCGGCGGCTTGCGCCGCGCTGTCCTGGGCCTTCCTGGCGAACTCCGCGCGCAGGGCCTTGAGCTTTTCGCGCGGGTCCTCGCGCGCGGTGGTCTTGTCCAGCGCCATCTCGGCGATGAAGCGGCTGGGCTGGGCCGCCACCATCTCGCGGCCCTTCTTGCGCTTCTTGGTCCAGCTCACGGCCAGCGAGCGCTGGGCGCGGGTGATGCCCACGTACATCAGCCGGCGCTCCTCCTGCAGGCGCTGCAGCAGGCCTTCGCTCATGGGCCCGTCGGCGCGTCCGGTCGGGTTGTCGTCGTCGCCCAGCTTGAACGGCAGCAGGCCCTCGACGCAGCCGACCAGCATCACGTGCGGCCATTCCAGGCCCTTGGCAGCGTGCAGCGTGGACAGGGTCACCACGTTCTGGTCCTTCTCGCGCTCGCTGATGGTGGACAAGAGGGCGATGGTCTGCGCCACCTCCAGCAGGTTCTTGCGCTCGCTGGCGACGGCCACGCCGGCGGCATCGTCGATCTGCCCGCCGCAGCGCTGCGCCATCCAGTCGCAGAACTCCAGCACGTGGGTCCAGCGGCTGGCCGCCAGCTTCTCGCTGTCCTCGCTGTCGTACAGGTGCTTCTCGTAGCCCATGTCCTTGAGCCAGTCGGCCAGGAAGGCGCGCGCGTCCTCGGCGCCCAGCGTATGGCGGGCGCGGTACGCCAGGTCGTTTACGTAGCGGCCGAACTCGTGCAGGCTGCCCACCGCCTTGGCCGGCAGCACCGAGCCCAGCGAGGAGGAGAACAGCGCCTCGAACAGGCTCAGCTTGTACTGGCTGGCAAAGGTGCCCAGGTTCTGCAGCGTGGTGTGGCCGATGCCGCGCTTGGGCGTGGTCACCGCGCGCAGGAAGGCCGGGTCGTCGTCGTTGTTCACCCACAGCCGCAGCCAGGCGCACAGGTCGCGGATCTCGGCGCGGTCGAAGAAGCTCTGGCCCCCCGACACCTTGTAGGGGATCTGCGCCTTGCGCAGCGCCTGCTCGAACACCCGGGCCTGGTGGTTGGCGCGGTAGAGGATGGCGAAGTCCTTCCACTCCTTGTGCACGCTGCCGGCGCTCCCGGCCTCTGATCCGGCGCGGATCGACTGGATCCGCGCCACCGCGCGCTCGGCCTCGTGCTCCTCGCCGTCGGCGTCGACCACGCGCACCGGCTCGCCCTCGCCCAGCTCGGAGAACAGCGTCTTGGGGAACAGCTTGGGGTTGGGCTGGATGACGTTGTTGGCCGCGCGCAGGATGGCCGAGGTGGAGCGGTAGTTCTGCTCCAGCTTGATGACTTTGAGGTTGGGGTAGTCCTGCGGCAGCTTCTTCAGGTTGTCCAGCGTGGCGCCGCGCCAGCCGTAGATCGACTGGTCGTCGTCGCCCACCGCGGTGAAGCGGCCGCGCTCGCCCACCAGCAGCCGGAGCAGCTCGTACTGGGTGGCGTTGGTGTCCTGGTATTCGTCGACCAGCACGTGGCCCAGGTTCTTCTGCCACTTCTCCCGAACCTCGGCGTGCTCGCGCAGCAGCTTGAGCGGCAGGCCGATCAGGTCATCGAAGTCCACGCTCTGGTAGGCGGTCAGGCGTTCCTCGTAGCGGGCCATGATGGTGGCGGTGACGCGCTCGTTGTCGTCCTTGGCCTGGGCCAGCGCCTGCGCCGCGTTCAGGCCCATGTTCTTCCACAGGCTGATGGCCCATTGCCACTGGCGCGCGGTGGCGGCGTCGGTGGTGCCGCCAGCGTCCTTGAGGATGGAGGTGACGTTGTCACTGTCCAGGATGGAAAACTGGGGCTTCAGGCCCAGCGCCGCGCCATCCTGCCGCAGCAGGCGCACGCCCAATGCGTGGAAGGTGCAGATCACCACCTCCTTGGCGTCGCGGCCGATCAGCGACTTGGCGCGCTCGCGCATCTCGGCGGCCGCCTTGTTGGTGAAGGTGATGGCCAGGATGCGCCGGGCTTCGCAGCCGGCCTGGATCAGCCGCGCGATCTTGTGCGTGATCACACGCGTCTTGCCCGATCCGGCGCCGGCCAGCACCAGGCAGGGCCCGTGCAGGTAGTTGACGGCTTCCTGTTGGGCGAGGTTGAGGCCGGACATGCGTGCGCGAGAAGGAAGAGGAGTACGGCGGGGCGAAGCGGCGGATGATACCGAGGATGGCTATGGCCGCTTGCGGCCGACACGGAGGTCGCCCATCACGTGGGTCCAGATCGGGGCCTGACTGCTTCTGGTGCTACGCAATGCTCAGTTCCGCTCGCTCACGAGCCGGAACTTGCCAGCGTTGGCGGCGAGCCAGTCTTGCGCGAGCGGGCTGACCTCCTGGCCGGGGTGGAAATCGCGCCTCAGATAGGCGGACCAATGGCCGAACGCGTGCCGCAAAAGACCGCGTTTCCCGAAAAGGAAGCGGCCTGCGCTGACCCATGTGCGGCGACGCCACAGCGTGCGGTCGTTGCTCAGGTTGAATACGGTCTGGCGAAAGCAGTCAGTCGCAAAAACCACCGTCGCCACCAGCATCCACCAGCGGCGCCAGCCATGGCCGCCACCGATCTCCCTGTACACGTCGAACGCGATCGACTTGTGCTCGATTTCTTCGCAGGCATGCCACAACCAGAGCGACCTGAGACGCTCCTCGCAGCCGTCGAACACGTCCGGATGACACAGCAGCCATTGGCCCAGCAACGCCGTGAAGTGTTCGTAGGCGACGGTCAGCGCGAGCTTGTGCCGCGCGGAAAATCCCTTGATCCGGCGGATCCGACGCTCAGCGCGAGGTATCCACCGATTCGGCAAGCCCTGCCGTTCTAGCTGCGCATTGAACAGGCCGTGGATGCGCCGGTGTATGGCCTCCTGTGCGACGAAGCCTTGAATCGCTGCCTTCCGGCCATCGCGCTTTTCCGGATGCAAGAGCGGGAGGCAATCGCGCACGGAGTCAATGAACAGCTGTTCGCCCGGAGGAAATCCTTGGGACAGCGCATTGAAGAATGCCGTCCTGAAAGCATCACCCCCGCACCAGTGGCGCGCAATGGGTGTCTGGAGATCGACCGTCGGCTGCCGCGCGAGCGGTGCACTAGCGGCAACGGCCGGGTCGTTCATGCAGCTGCCTGCCTCTTCTTGCGAACCAGCAGCGTATAGAGCATTTCGGACGACAGGCCATGCAGCACCAGCCTGTGCCCGGCGCGCAAGGTCGTCAGCGGGACCAGCGGGTGCTTGTTGTTCAGCAGGACCAGATGTTCCGGCTGACCCAGGATCTTGGCCGCATAGATGGCGATCGGCTCGTCCATCTGCAGCGAGTTGGTGGCCCGCCAGAAATCATGGTCCGAAAGGAACAGCGAATAGACCGGCGTGAACAGGTCGATCGCCGTCTCGAGGTCCAGGAAGTTGGTCCAGCGGTTCGGCAGGTCCTCGATGCGCATGTCCACGTCGTCGATGTCCCGGAAGTCAGGGTGTTCGATCTTGCCGATCTCGATGTTCTTCTCTCGCAGGTCACGGTTCAGGTTGATGACGAAATTGAACAGGTTGATGTCGTGGCGCAGGAACACATGATCGATGAGATCTTCGATCCGGCGCGGCATCAGCGGACTCAGCGGCACGCTCACGCCCGGCACGTTGCGCGCGATGAAGGCCAGGTTTTGTGAGCCGATGTGGAAGTGGCGCAGGATCAGCCAGTTCGCCTCCGGCCGCACCCAGGTCTTCAGGCCCCACACCAGCATCCGATGCAGCAACGCCGACGAGGTGAATGCCTTCGGCAGCAAGACTTTCCACAGCTGGAGAAGGATGATCACGACGTGCGCGAGCGGCCGCAGGACCGGGAGCAGGAACTGGCGCGTTCTCGAGCGCAGGTTGCTGATCCACGCCTTCTTCACCTCGTCGAGCACCGGCACGCTGGTGTCCATGTACATCGCGAGCCACGGGTCGGGATCCGCCGGATCGTGCGGAACCTTGGAAATGTCGGTGTAGATCGTCATTGGACGTGGTCCATGTGCAGCAGGTACAGCGACGCGACTTCGCGCGCGGTGCGCACGATTGCGTCCGACATCGCCTGCGGGTCCTCGGCGCCGTCCAGGGCGATCTCGACCGCGGCCAGCCAACGTTCCAGGTGGTGCGGGTCGTTGTCACCGTGGTATTGCAGGAAACGGTATGCCTGCGGCGGCAGGCCCGTCTGCTCCCTGATCATCGGCAGCAAAGCCGGAATGATCCGCTGGCCGGTGCCTTCGATGATGTAGATGCCACCCAGCAGCGCCACCGGATTCGGTCGCGCAGCAGCGGCGTGCATATAGGCGTTGAGCGCCTCGCCGCCCGGGTTGCGGACCAGCGCATCCAGCGGCTTGTCGCCACCGGCACGCAGGTAGTCCTCGTACAGCACCTTGAAGTCGTTCTTCTCCTCGTTCCCGTGCTGCCGGATCAACGCTTTCAGCAAGAGAAACGGCTCGCCGATGCTGTCGACCGCTTCGAACATCCAGCGGCTACCCTCGCGCACCTGCGGCACCCAATGCTCCATCCAGGTCCGGTAGTCGGCCGCGGCAAACCTGCCTTCGACGAGCTTGCGGATGAGGGGCGTGCGCCATGCCGCCGACCGGTAGTCCTGCCAGACGCCCGCCAGGCGCTTGAGGGTGTCGGACAGCGCGGTGGCCATGCCGGCGGCGGCCATCACCGGCGCCTCCGGCAACGCCGGCTGGGGCGGCGTGCCGGCGTGCCGTCCTGAAGCCTGCGCCGCCGGGTCGCCGGACTCGACCGCCTCCAGCAGCGCATACGACACCGTGAAGCGGCCGGATTCGGGCACGAACAGCAGGATCTTCTGCCCGTTTCGCAGGCGGCCGCTGGCGAGGAAATCGTCGAGCATCACGAAGATCGAGGCCGCTCCGGTATTGCCACGCACCGCGAGGTTGCTGTACCAGCGCTCCCTCGGAATCACGAGGCCCGACTTGTCCATCAGATCGCCCACCACGCCACCAAGCTTTTCCGAGGAGTAGTGGCAAAGGAAATGATCGATCTCCTCCGGGCGGAACACACCGTCACGCACCAGCTTCGCGTATTCATGGATGCCGACGTCGAACAGGTGCGGCAGCAAGCGGATGTCCTGCCGCAGCAGGAACGCCCCATCCTTCTCCGCGTCAGCGAACGACGGGTAATCCAGGTACGACTGCGGCCGATTCTTCTCCGGGAACCCGACCTGCATGCACAACGGGTAGTCACCAGAGAACGATTTCAGGTGGAGCCAGTGCAGCTTCAGCGACAAGCCGTGCGTGGCCGGCCGGCTGGCTAGCCGGAACGCGCCCGCACCATCCGACAGCATCCAGCGCAGGAAGTGGCTGTCGAAGTCGGTGTTGTATTCGCGCGAGGTGAAGCGCGATTTCTTGAACAGGCGCGACGGGAATTCTGCGGCGACCACCATGCCGCACGCGTGCTCGCCGCGCTCGACCAGCATGGCCCCGTGTTGCAGCGCGGCCATGCCGGACGCGCACACACCCTGGTGGCTGCTTGTGACCAGCGGCTGCGCGCCCAGCTCGCCCTGGACCGCGTTGGCGAATCCCGGCAGTACCGTGTCGCCGCCCGAGGTGCCGCTACAGAGGAACGCAAGGTCCGACAGCGCTCCCTGTGCCTTGTCGAGGCAGTCGCGGATGGCTTGCGCGCCCATTTGCGCGCAGGAGTGGGTCGTCCGCGCGTCCTGGTCCAGCGCATAGTGGCGAGTCTTGATGCCGGCTTCTTCAAGGATCTTGTTCTTGATCCGCGGCGAGCGGGCATTCAGCGGCTCGATGAACTGATCGATCTGATCGTTGGTCACCGGCGCGTTGGGCATGAACTTGCCTGTGCCGGTGATGTACACGCTGTGATAGGGCTTGATCAAGGGATGGAACGGCGATCTGGAGGGGGTCAAACGGATGGGAGCAAGCCTCGGACGTGACAACACATGCGTCTCATGGCCTTGATCATCACGAGCTGGTGCGGGCCGGCGTGGAGAGCATCGTCGCCAGGCAACCATGGGCGCCAGGAGGCGGCCGACAGGAACGCCTTGCTCTCGAAAGTTGCGCGATGGTCAGGTCCAGAACGCTCTCCACTGCGCCTGATTATGGGCGAACTCAGCAGTGCCAGGGCATGCGGTGGCCTGCACGCAACGCAGGCCATCCGCGATCGGCATGTCGGCTCCGACCCCCAGCAGAAGTGGGCTTCAGCTGGCCGCCTTAGGCGCCACCTATCGAGCTCTTGCAAAACTCCAATTCGTCCCCGGCCATCCGCCGAATACCCTACGGGCTGGACGCTGACGGATCGGTTGACTCATCCGCAGCGGACATTCCCACACCCAAGGAGAACAGCAGCATGAGCGCCGAAACCGAATTCAAGTGCCCCGTCGCGCACGACAAGGCCGCCGCGGGCAACAAGCCCAGGCAGACCCGCACCAACGCGCACTGGTGGCCGGACCAGTTGAACCTGGGCATGCTGCACCAGCATGCCGGCCTGGGCGACCCGATGGTCGAGGACTTCGACTACAAGGCCGAATTCCAGAAGCTGGACCTGAAGGCCGTCATCGCCGACCTGCACGCGCTGATGACGGACTCGCAGGACTGGTGGCCGGCCGACTACGGGCACTACGGCCCGTTCTTCATCCGCATGGCCTGGCACTCGGCGGGCACGTACCGCATCTTCGACGGCCGCGGCGGCGCGCGCTCCGGTGAGCAGCGCTTCGCGCCCCTCAACAGCTGGCCCGACAACGGCAACCTCGACAAGGCGCGCCGGCTGCTGTGGCCGATCAAGCAGAAGTACGGACGCAAGCTGTCCTGGGCCGACCTGATGATCCTGGCCGGCAACGTGGCCCTGGAATCCATGGGCTTCAAGACCTTCGGCTTCGGCGGCGGCCGCGAGGACATCTGGGAACCGCTGCCCATCGACTGGGGCCCCGAATCCAGCTGGCTGGGCGATGAGCGCTACAGCGGCGAGCGCGAGCTGGCCAAGCCGCTGGCTGCCGTGCAGATGGGCCTGATCTACGTGAACCCCGAGGGCCCGAACGGCAAGCCCGACCCGGTGGGCTCGGCGCGCGACATCCGCGACACCTTCGGCCGCATGGCCATGGACGACGAGGAGACCGTGGCCCTGGTGGCCGGCGGCCACACCTTCGGCAAGAGCCACGGCGCCGGCCCGGCGCACCACGTGGGCGAGAACCCCGAAGGCTCCAACATCGAGGAGCTGGGCTTCGGCTGGAAGAACGCCTACGAGTCCGGCATCGGCGCGCACACCATCACCAGCGGCATCGAAGGCGCCTGGACCCCCACGCCCACGAAGTGGGACATGAGCTACTTCGAAACCCTGTTCGGCCACGAGTGGGAGCTGACCAAGAGCCCCGCCGGCGCCCACCAGTGGAAGCCCAAGGGCGACGCCGGCCGCAACGTGCCCGACGCGCACATCCCCGGCAAGCTGCACCAGCCGATGATGACCACCGCCGACCTGGCGCTGCGCTTCGATCCGGCCTACGAGAAGATCTCGCGCGACTTCATGGCCAACCCGCAGAAGTTCGCCGACGCCTTCGCCCGCGCCTGGTTCAAGCTGACCCACCGCGACATGGGCCCGAAGGTGCGCTACCTGGGGCCCCTGGTGCCGAAGGAAGACCTGCTCTGGCAGGACCCTATCCCGCCCGTCAACCACAAGCTGGTCGACGAGTCGGACATCGCGGCGCTGAAGAAGAAGATCCTGGACGCCGGCCTGTCGGTCCAGCAGCTGGTGAAGACCGCGTGGGCCTCCGCCTCCACCTTCCGGGGGTCCGACCTGCGCGGCGGCGCCAACGGTGCGCGCATCCGCCTGGCCCCGCAGAAGGACTGGGAGGCCAACGATCCGGCCGAGCTGGCGCAGGTGCTGGCCCGGCTGGAGGGCATCCAGAAGGACTTCAACGCCACGGCCACCGGCGGCAAGAAGGTGTCGCTGGCCGACCTGATCGTGCTGGGCGGCTGCGCCGCGGTGGAAGCCGCCGCCCGCAATGCCGGCCACAGCGTCAAGGTGCCCTTCGCCCCGGGCCGCATGGACGCCTCGCTGGAGCAGACCGACGTCAACTCGTTCGAGGTGCTCGAACCGGCGGTGGATGGCTTTCGCAACTACATCCACACCGGCGCCCAGGGCAACGTCGCCAACGGCATGATCGACAAGGCCAACCTGCTGATGCTGACCGCACCCGAGATGACGGCGCTGGTCGGCGGCATGCGCGCCCTGGGTGCGACCAGCGGCAACGTGAAGCACGGCGTGTTCACCAGCCGCCCCGGCACGCTGACGCCCGACTTCTTCCGCAACCTGCTGGACATGCGCACGGCCTGGAAGCCGGTAGAGGGCACCAAGCACCTGTTCGAGGGCACCGACCGCAAGACCGGCCAGGTGCGCTGGACGGCGACCCTCGCCGACCTGATCTTCGGCTCCAACGCGCAGCTGCGCGCGCTGTCGGAGGTGTACGCCGCCGCCGACGGCGAAGCGCACTTCGTCAGCGACTTCGTGGCCGCCTGGGACAAGGTCATGAACCTGGACCGCTTCGACCTGCGCTACCGCAAGGCGGCCTGACGCGAGGGATCGGGCACGGGGCGTGCCGCGACAATACGCCCCGTGCTCGAGATCCTGCAGGTCACCTTCCCTTTCTTCGCCCTGGTGCTGGCCGGCTACGTGGCCGCGCGCCGGCGCATGCTGCCGCTGGAGGCCATCGCCGGGCTCAACACCTTCGTGCTGTTCTTCGCGCTGCCCTGCCTGCTGTACCGCTTCGGCGCCGGCACGCCGATCGCGCAGCTGCTCGACCCGTCGGCGCTGGCGGTGTACCTGCCGTGCGCGCTGCTGATGGTGGCCGGCACCGTGTGGTTCAGCCTGAACCCGCGCATCCGCTGGAACGACGCCGCCTTCGGCGCGCTGGTGGCGGCCTTTCCCAACACCGGCTTCATGGGCGTGCCGCTGCTGGTGGCGCTGCTGGGCCCGGCGGCCGCCGGGCCGGCCATCCTCACCATCCTGATCGACCTGGTGATCACCAGCTCGCTGTGCATCGCGCTGTCGCGCCTGGACGGGGCCGACCAGCACGGCGCTTCCGAGGCGGCGAGGAAGGCGCTCAGGGGCGTGGCGCTCAACCCCATGCCCTGGGCCATCGCGCTGGGCGGGCTGGCCTCGGCCTCCGGGCTGCGGCTGGTGCAGCCGGTGGACGCCACGGTGGGGCTGCTGGCCGACGCCGCCTCGCCGGTGGCGCTGTTCACCATCGGCGCCGTGCTGGCGCGCTCGCAGGCCGTCTCGGCGGCCAGCGAGCACGGGCGCCTGCCCGCCGCGGACTTCGTGCCGGTGGCCGTGGCCAAGCTGGTGGCGCATCCGGTGCTGGTCTGGCTGGTCGGCCGCGCCGCCATCGCCTGGGGGCTGCCGCTGGACCGCTTCGCGCTGACCGTGATGGTGCTGGTGGCAGCCCTGCCCAGCGCCAGCAACGTCTCGCTGCTGGCCGAGCGCTTCGGCGCGGACACCGGCCGCATCGCCCGCATCATCCTGCTGACGACGGCGGCGGCGTTCCTCACGTTCTCGGGCGCGGTGGCGCTGGTGCGCTGAGGCGCGCGGACCTGGTTCAGTACGCGCTGGCCGTGGGCCGCACGATGACCTCGCTCACATCGACGTCGTCCGGCTGCTCGATCGCGTAGCCGATCGCGCGGGCGATCGCCTCGGCTGGCAGGGCGACGCGCCGGTACTCCGCCATCAGCTGCCGCGCCGCCGGGTCCGAGATCGATTCGGCCAGGTCCGAGGTGGTCACGCCCGGCGACACCACGGTGACCCGGATGTCGCCGCCGACCTCCTGCCGCAGGCCCTCGGAGAGGGCGTTGACCGCGAACTTCGTGGCGCAGTACACGGCCGCGGTCGGCGACACCGCATGGGCGCCGATCGAGGAAACGTTGACGATCTGTCCGCTGCGCTGCCGGCGCATGGGGGGCAGGGCCGCCGCGATGCCGTGCAGCACGCCCCGGATGTTCACGTCGATCATGCGGTCCCATTCATCGACCTTCAGCGCGTCCAGCCTCGACAGGGGCATCACCCCCGCGTTGTTCACCAGCACATCGATGCGGCCGCCCCATTCGTGCGCGGCGTCGACAAAGGCCTGCATGTCGTCGCGCCGGCTGACGTCCAGGCGCTGCCAGCGTGCGCTCCCGCCCGCCTGGGCGATCTCGGCGGACAGCCGCTGCAGGCGCTCGTCGCGGCGCGCGCCGAGCATGACGCGCGCCCCGCGCCGGGCGAGCCAGCGTGCCGTCGCCTCGCCGATGCCGCTGCTCGCCCCCGTGATGGCGATGACTTTTCCTTCGATTCCTTGCATACCTCGGTGCTCCATGGCGTGATGCCGGCGCCTGTCGCCAGCGGCCCGCCAGCGTAGGCCGGCACGCGGCGCAGGCGGTAGCCCATTGCTGGCCCATGCTTGCCCGATCCTGCGAGGCACGCGCACACCGTACCGGCCGCGGCGCCTTAGACTGCGGACCATGCCAGCCCTGACCCTGCCGGACTCCCCGACGGCTGCCGCCGACGGCCCGGCGCCGACGCCGCTTGCGCGCGCAACCGCGGAGCTTGCCGGTGCCGTGCAGCGCGTCGCCCGGCACGACGGCGAGCACGCCACCGCGGTTGCTGGCCTCAAGCTGCTGAGGCTGTCCGCGCCCTGCGCGCCGGTGCACGCGGTCCACCAGCCGGCGCTGTGCCTCATCGTGCAAGGCGCCAAGCAGCTGATGCTGGCCGATGAGCTCTACGCCTACGATGCCTCCAGCTACCTCGTCGTGGCGCAGGACCTGCCGGTGATGGCCCAGGTGGTGCGGGCCAGCGGACAGCAGCCGTACCTGTGCGTCCGGCTGGACTTCACCGCGGCTGAGCTGGCCCGCTGCGCGCTGGAGTGGTCCGCAGCGGCGGCTGGCGCCGGCGCGGCCGACCGGGCCGCGCAGGAGGAGGGCGGGCGCGGCCTGTTCGTCGGTGCGGTGGACGCGGCGCTGCTCGATGCCGTGCTGCGGCTGGTGCGCCTGCTGGAGACGCCCCGCGACATCGCCGCGCTGGCGCCGCTGGTGACGCGCGAGATCCTGTACCGCCTGTTCGCCGGCCCGCAGGGCTGGCGCCTGGCGGCGATGGGCCATGGCGCCAGCCAGGCGTCTCGCATCGCCCACGCCATAGCGCTGCTGCGCGAGCGCTATGCCGATCCGCTGCGCATCGACGACCTGGCGCGCGCCGCCCACATGAGCGGCTCATCCTTGCACCACCACTTCAAGGCGGTCACCGCGATGAGCCCCTTGCAGTACCAGAAGCGCCTGCGGCTGGTGGAGGCCCGCCGGCTGATGGTGGGCGAGCGCCTCGACGCCGCCACGGCCGCGTACCGGGTCGGCTACCAGAGCCCCTCGCAGTTCAGCCGCGAGTACGCGCGCCTGTTCGGCGCGCCGCCGTCCAGGGAACTGCGCGCGTGGCGAGAGCGCCAGGCCTAGGACCTGTGCCACGGGCTGGACCGCGCGGCGCGGCCACGGTTTGCAGGATCGGGCAAGAACCCCGCAACTTCGGGCGACCGCGCCGGGCGGTGGACTTCCTACAGTGACGGCACCCCATCCCTGTCTGAAGGAGTTTCCCGATGCCCATCGTTTCCGACATCACGAGGCAGGCACCGAGAGCGCTGCTGGCCGCGGGCCTGTCCTGCCTGGCGCTCTGGCCTGCCGGCGGCCACGCCGCCGACCCGCGCGTCGAGCGGGGCGAAGCCCTCCTGAACCAGCTCAACCAGGGGCGGCAGCAACCGGTCTACGAGGCGATGCGCAAGGAATTCCCGTTCCTGGCCGAGGCCACGGCAGGCTACGCACTGGGCGATGTGTGGGGCCGGCAGGTGCTGGACGCGCGCACGCGCCAACTGGCGGCGATGGCCGCCTTCGCCTCGCTGGGACTGCGCGGCTTCTTCAAGACCCACGCGGGCTATGCCCTGGACGCCGGGGTCCCGCCCGACGAACTCAAGGAGATCGTCTACCTCGTCACCGTGCCGGCCGGGTTCCCGCGCGCGATCGAAGCCTCGCAGGCGCTGCAGGAACTGCTTGCCGAGCGGGGGCTCACCCGACAGCAGCCCGCGCCATGACGTCTTTCACCACGGCGGCTACGTGTTCCGCCGCGAACGCCGCTGATCAGGGTGTGCCGGCACCGTAGTCCTCGCGCAGCTGGCGCTTGAGCACCTTGCCGATGTCGCTGCGCGGCAGCTCGTCCAGCAGGCGCACATCCGCCAGCCGCTGCGTCTTGCCCAGGCGCTCGTTGGCCCAGGCGCGCAAGGCCCGGGCGTCCGGCGCGCCGGCGGCGGGCACCACGAAGGCCACCGGCGTCTCGCCCCACTCGGCCGAGGGCACGCCCACCACCGCCACGTCGGCCACGCCGGGATGCCGGCGCAGCACGGCCTCCAGGTCGCTGGGGTAGATGTTGAAGCCGCCGCTGATCACCATGTCCTTGCGCCGGTCCAGCAGCGTCAGGAAGCCGTCGGCGTCGAAGCGGCCCACGTCGCCGGTGCGGATGTAGCGCCGGCCCTCGCCGTCGTGCCACTCGGCCTCGCGCGTCCTGCCCGGCTGGCCGTGGTAGCCGGTCATCATGGAGGCCGAGCGGCCCACCACCTCGCCGATGCCGCCCGGCGGCACCTCGCGCCCGTCCTCGGCGATCAGGCGGATGTCGTGGCCGTCGGCGGGCCGGCCCACGGTGTGCAGCTTGTGCGGGAAGTTGTGCGCCTCCAGGATGCAGGTGCCGCCGCCCTCGGTCATGCCGTAGTACTCGACCAGCCCGCCGGGCCAGCGCGCCAGCACGTCGGCCTTGAGCGCGGCGGCGAAGGGCGCGCTGGTGCAGAACTTCATGCGGAAGGACGACAGGTCGAAGCGGTCGAACTGCGGATGCGCCATCAGCCGCTGGTACTGCACCGGCACCAGCATGGCGTGGGTGGCGCGCACCCGTTCGGCCAGCTGCAGGTAGCGGCCTGCGTCGAACCGGCCTTCGTACAAGGCGACGGTGCCGCCCGTGGCGAGGGCAGGGAAGAAGCACACCAGCGTGGTGTTGGAGCACAGCGAGGTGGCCAGCAGGGCCACGGTGTCGGTGCCGTAGCCGCCGGCGGCGGCGCGGCCCACGTGGGCCCAGCGCATGGCATGCGGCTGCACGATGCCCTTGGGCATGCCGGTGGTGCCGGAGGAGTAGATGATGTTGAAGGGCCAGTTCGGCTCGACCACGACGGGCTGCGGGCGGGAGCCGGCCGGCGCCAGCCATTGCGCCAGCGGCTGGCCCGCGCCGGCGCTGCCGTCCAGCGCGGTTCGCGGCACGCCGGGCGTGCCGAAGGCGGGCGTGGCGGCGTCGACGAACAGGCGCTGCGCGCCGCTGTCGGCCACCATGCCCGCCAGCTGCTGCGGCAGCGAGCCGGTGGGCAGCGGCGCCACGGCCACGCCGGCGCGCAGCGCGCCCAGGAACACCGCCACGTACTCGACGCCGTTGGCCGCGCAGACCGCGACGCTCTGGCGCGGCTGCACGCCATCGCGCTGCAGGCTGGCGGCGACGCGGTCGGCCAGGGCGTCCAGCTCGCCCCAGGGCAGGCGGCGCTCGCCCTGGATCAGCGCGGTGTGCCGCGGCCGCGCCAGGGCGTGCTCGCGCACCAGGTCGGCGATGGCGCGGAAGGGCGGCAGGCCGGACGCGGCCGGGGCGGGGAGGGAGGTGCTCATGGTCTGTACTGCGAAGTGGGGGGTTACCAGGCGTCCATGCCGGCATTGTCCGGGAGTCGACCTGCCGGGCTGGAGGCGGCCGAGCAGGCCGCGGGTCGGCCCGCGCGACAAGCGGCCGCTGCCGTGGTATGTTGGTTTCCACCTGCCATTGCAGCCAGACGAGGCGTCCACCATGCAGTCGCCACCCGTGCCGGACGATGAGGAGCGCCGCCTGCGCCGCCTGCGCCGGCTGGACCTGCTGGACACCGGCCCCGAGGCGGTGCTGGACGCGATCACCGAGCTGGCCGCCTCGCTCACCGGCATGCCCATCGCGCTGATCTCGCTGGTGGACCGGGACCGCCAGTGGTGGAAGTCGGCGGTCGGCCTGCCCCAGGGCGGCGGCACGCCGCGCGGCATCTCGTTCTGCGGGCATGCGATCGGCGGCGAGGGGCTGTTCGAGGTGGAGGACGCGCGCGGCGACCAGCGCTTCGCGGGCAACCCCCTCGTGGCCGGCGAACCGCACGTGGTGCACTACGCGGGCATGCCGCTGGTGATGCCCGACGGCGAGCGCATCGGCACGCTGTGCGTCATCGGCGACCGCCCCGGCCGGCTCGACGAGCGCGGCCGCGAGGCGCTGGCCAGGCTGGCGCGCAACGTCGTCAACGTGCTGCTGCTGCGCGAGAGCGAGCACCAGCTGGGCGCGCAGGTCAGGGCCGAGGCGGCGCTGCGCGAGAGCGAGGCCCGGTTCAGGACCGTCGCCGACGCCATGCCGCAGATGGTGTGGTCGCGCCTGCCGGACGGCCGCGACGACTACCACAACCAGCGCTGGTACGACTTCACCGGCCTGGAGCCGGCCGCGGACGGCTTCGAGCCCTGGGACGAGGTGCTGCACCCGCAGGACCGCGCGCAGGCCCGGGCCGCGTGGCAGCGCTGCCTGGCCACCGGCCAGCCCTACGAGACCGAGCTGCGGCTGCGCCACCGCTCGGGCGACTACCGGTGGGTGCTGGCGCGGGCGCTGCCGGTGCGCGACGACGCCGGGACCGTGCTGCGCTGGATGGGCACCTGCACCGACATCCACGACCAGAAGCTGGCGCGCGAGGACCTGCAGGCCGCCAACCGGCAGAAGGACGAGTTCCTGGCCATGCTGGCGCACGAGCTGCGCAACCCGCTGGCGCCGATCAGCACCGCCGCGCAGCTGCTCAAGCTGACCGCGCGCGACCCCGAGCGCGTGCTGCAGTCCAGCGAGCTGATAGGCCGGCAGGTCAGGCACATGACGGCGCTGGTCGACGACCTGCTGGATGTGTCCCGGGTCACGCGCGGCCTGGCGCAGATCGAGCGCAAGCCGGTGGACCTCAAGCAGGTGGTGCACAGCGCGCTGGAGCAGGCGCGGCCGCACATCGAATCGCACCGCCACCAGGTCACCGTGCACCTGCCGCCGGGGCCGGCCCAGGTGACGGGCGACCGGGTGCGGCTGGTGCAGGTGGTGTCCAACCTGTTGAACAACGCGGCCAAGTACACGCCGGAGGGCGGCGCCATCACCGTGGCGCTGGCGCTCGAAGGCGGCGCGGCCTCGATCCGCGTGTCGGACAACGGCACGGGCATCGACGCGGCGCTGCTGCCGCACGTGTTCGACCTGTTCACCCAGGCCAAGCGCACGCCCGACCGCTCGCAGGGCGGCCTGGGGCTGGGGCTGGCCCTGGTCAGGAGCCTGGTGGAGCTGCACGGCGGCAGCGTGCTGGCGCGCAGCGAGGGGCGCGGCTGCGGCAGCAGCTTCACCGTGACGCTGCCGCTCAGCCCCGAGGCGGCAGGGGCGCCAGCGCCGGCCGAAAAGGCCGCGCCCGTGACGGCGCGCAGCCTGTCCATCCTGGTGGTGGACGACAACGTCGACGCCGCCGTGTCGCTGGGTATCTGGCTGGAGATGGAGGGTCACCGGGTGGTGGTCAAGACCGGCGCGGCCCAGGCGCTGGCGGCCGCGTCGCGCCAGCCGGCGGAGGTGTACGTGCTGGACATCGGCCTGCCGGTGATGGACGGCTACGAGCTGGCGCGCCAGCTGCGCGCCTTGCCTGCGCCGCGGCGCGCGACCTTCATCGCGCTGACCGGCTATGGGCAGGCGCACGACATCGCGCAGTCGCGCGCCGCCGGCTTCGACCACCATTTCGTCAAGCCGGTGGACCCGGCCGAACTGACCGCGCTGCTGACCCGATTGAGCCGGCAGGCGCCAGGGCCAGAGGACACGGGTTAGGACGTGACCGCGGCGACGCCCGGCGACCGCGTGGTAAGGGACCCGTCCGGCGCTTCCCTTGACCTGTCCTTCAAGGACCGTCGGATGCTGTCCTACATACAGCCGAGCATTTAGCTTTTATCGTCGCCCCTTTTTCCGTCGCACGGTCCCGCACGCAGGCCCGCTGCGGTGCCCACCAAGCGTGAGCTGAACGCTCATCCCCTTGCCCTGATTCGCGCCCTGTCGGGTGCCCGTTGCCGGAGCCTGTCGCGCATGATCGTGCCTGTCGTGGTTGTGGAAGATTCGCTGACCCAGCGCGCCGCCCTGCTGCAGGTGCTGGGGGACGAGGGCTTCCGGGTGCTCGCCGAGCTGACGACCGAGGCCGAGGCCAAGCAGTGGCTGGCGTGCCACGCGCAGGACTGGGGGCTGGCCGTGATCGACCTGATCCTGCAGCAGGGAACGGGCATGCGGCTGATCCGGCAGTGCCGCGCGGATTCCCCCTTCGGCACCATCGTCGTGTTGAGCAATTACGTGACGCCGGGGATCCGCGAGCACTGCCTGCGGCTGGGGGCGCATGCCGTGTTCCAGAAGGCCGACGAGTTCCCGGCGTTCGTCCGGTTCTGCCGGGAGCTGGCCCAGCGTGCCGCTGCCGGCGGCCGGTGGGGTCATGCCTAGGCGCGGGCCTGGTTCAGCCGTGGCCCCGAGGTTGCGCCTGCCGCAGTTCGCGCAGCGCCTCGATGGCCTGTCCCAGCAGACGCTCGGTCTTGACGCGCAGCACCGCGATCTCGGCATCCAGCACATCGAGTTCCTTGGGATCGATGGGCCCGCTGCGGCGCATCGCGATCAGGCGCTCCTCCAGCTCCAGCAGCTCCCGGCGCGATTCCTCCCACAGTGAGAAGGTCAACGTTACGGTGTCAAGCTCTCGAATCATTTACGCGTGCCTGCGGGGGATTTCGTACCCGCGCATTCTAGGAGTCGCCCCCGCGCGGCGGTCGGTGCCGTTTCCGGCAAGGTCTTTGGCCTCACAGGCGTAGGCGTGGATCCGGACGAAAGACTCAGCCAGGCGTTCCAGGCCTGGTCCGCCGCGCGGGACGCGCTTGGCAGGCAGCGCAACCTGCTGCGGATCGCGCGCGAACGGCCCGGCGCCGCGGCCCAGACCGTGGACGAGGTCCTGGCCCGGCTCCGGTCGCTGGAGCAGGAATGCGAGCGCCGCTTTGCCGAGCTGCTGGCCGCTGCCGACGAGCGCGACGGTCTGCGCTGACATCCCGGGCGCCCGCAAACCCGCGCCGCAGCAGGGAAAAAGGTTCAAGGACATAACGTTCAGGCACGGGAAAACGCCAATCGCGCGTGGCCGGCCCGGCGCGCATGATCGCGCCTCGACCCTCCCTCTCTCTCCCTTTCCCGCACAAGGAGACAGCCATGCGCGCCCGCCTTCCTTCCTGCCTGCGTCTTGCCGCCGCCGCCGTCCTGGCGGCCTGCGCCGCCGGCGCCTTCGCCCAGGACAAGCCGGTCGAACTGAAGTTCGCCCACTGGCTGCCGGCCAACCACTCGCTGGCGCGCAACGGCTTCGAGCCCTGGGCCAAGTCGGTGGAGGCCGCCTCCAAGGGCTCGATCAAGGTCGTGTTCTTCCCCTCGCAGCAGCTGGGCAAGGCCGCCGACCACTACGACATGGCGCGCGACGGCATCGCCGACGTGACCTGGGCCAACCCCGGCTACCAGGCCGGCCGCTTCCCGCTCATCGCCGCCGGCGAGCTGCCCTTCCTGGTCGCCAAGCCGGGCCCGGGCTCGGCGGCGCTGGATGCCTGGTACCGCAGGTACGCCGGCACCGAGATGAAGGACGTGAAGTTCTGCTTCGCCCACCTGCACGTGGGCACCCTGCACGCCAAGAAGCCGATCACCGAGCCGGGGCAGCTCAAGGGCATGAAGATCCGCTCGTCCAACGGCACCAACGCGCAGTTCATGACGCTCCTGGGCGCCACCAACGTGCAGGTGTCGGCGCCCGAGGCGCGCGACGCGCTCGAGAAGGGCGTGGCCGACGCGATCTCCTTCCCCTGGGGCTCCATCCTCAGCTTCGGCATCGACAAGGCCGTGAAGTACCACACCGACATGCGCCTGTACGCCTCGGACTTCGCCTGGGTGGTGAACAAGGGCTGGTACGACAAGCTGGGCGCCTCGCAGAAGAAGGTGATCGACGACCATTGCAGCAACGAATGGGCGGCCAAGGTGGGCGCGGCCTGGGGCGACGACGAGGACTCCGGCCAGGCCAAGCTGGAGAAGGCGGCCGGCCACACCATCGTCAAGCTCACGCCGGCGCAGCTCGATGCCTGGAAGAAGGCCGCCGAGCCGCTGTACGGCCAGTGGGTGCAGGGCGTCGACAAGGCGGGCGCCAACGGCAAGCAGGCGCTGGCCGAGCTGCGCAAGGAACTGGACGCCCGCAAGGCCGGCAACTGAGGGCGATGCGCCGGCTGCTGTCGGCCGCCGAGACGGTGGCCGCCCTGTTCCTGCTGCTGATCGCGCTGCTGACCGCCGGCAACGTGCTGCTGCGCGACGTCTTCAGCGTGCAGATCCCCGACTGGTACGACGGCTCGCGCATGCTCCAGGGCATCGCCCTGTTCTGGGGCCTGGCCCTGGCCACCTGCTACGGCAGCCACATCTGCGTGGACATCGTGTGGGAGCACCTGCGCCCGCGCGGCCGCCGCGCGCTGGACGTCGCGGCCACCGCGGTCACGCTGGCCTTCCTGGCGCCCCTGGCCTGGATGGTCTGGGTCAAGGTGGGCAGCACCGGCACCCAGGGCACCATGGACCTGCGGCTGCCGCTGGTGAACTTCTACGCGGTCGCCGCCGTGGGCATGACCGTGGCCGCGGTGCTGGCGGCGGTGCGGCTGGTCCTGCTGCTGCGCGGCCGCGAGGCGCTGCTGGAGCCGCCCGCCCTGGACGCGCCGGCGGCGCCGAAAGCATCCGATGGACCGTGACCTGGTCGCCCTGCTGGGCTTCCTGGGCATGTTCGCCCTGATGGCACTGCGCGTGCCCATCGGCATCGCCATGGGCATCGCCGGCGTGGCGGGCTTCGCCGGCCTGTCCGGCCTCAAGCCGGGGCTGAACCTGCTGGCCAACGTGCCGCTGTCGGTGGTGACCGACTACAACCTCAGCGTCATCCCGATGTTCATCCTGATGGGCGCGTTCGCCTCGCGCTCGGGCATGAGCACCGAGCTGTTCGCCGCCGGCCGCGCCTGGCTGGGGCACCTGCGCGGCGGGCTGGCGATGGCGTCGGTGGCGGCCTGCGCCGGCTTCGCCGCCATCAACGGCTCCTCGGTGGCGACCGCCGCGACCATGGCGCAGGTGGCCCTGCCCGAGATGCGGCGCGCCGGCTACCACCCCGGGCTGTCGGCCGGCCTGGTGGCCGCCGGCGGCACGCTGGGCATCATGATCCCGCCCTCGGTGATCCTGGTGCTGTACGGCATCATGACCGAGACCGACATCACCCGGCTGTTCGCGGCCGGCCTGATCCCCGGCCTGCTGGCGGTGGCCTTCTACTTCGGCGTGGTGCAGTTCATCGGCTGGCGCCGGCCCGACGTGATGCCGCGCGGCCAGGCGCACGGCTGGCGCGAGCGCCTGGCCTCGCTGCGCTCGCTGTGGGCGGTGCTGCTGCTGTTCGTGTTCGTGCTGGGCGGCATCTACGGCGGCCTGTTCACGGTGGAGGAGGCGGCCGGCATCGGCGCGGCGGGCACGCTGCTGATCGGCCTGGCGCGCGGGCGCCTGGGCTGGGCCGGGATCCGCGCCGCGCTGATCGACACGCTGCGCGTGTCCTCGGCCATCATGATGATCGTGATCGGCGCCTTCCTGTTCGGCTACTTCCTGACCATCACCCAGTTCACGCAGAAGGCCGTGGGCTTCCTGGTCGGCCTGCCGATCGGCCCCTACGGCGTGCTGGCGCTGATCATGCTGGGCTACTTCGTCCTGGGCGCCATCATGGACGAGCTGGCCATGATCCTGCTCACGGTGCCCATCGTGTTCCCGGCCATGATGCAGCTGGGGTTCGACCCGGTGTGGTTCGGCGTCATCATCGTGATGGCCGTGACCTTCGGCATGATCTGCCCGCCGGTGGGCATCAACGTGTTCGTCATCAACTCCATCGCGCGCGACATCACGCTGGGCCGCATCTACCGCGGCACCATGCCCTTCATCGCGGTGGACCTGGTGCGGCTGGTGATCCTGTGCGCCTTCCCGGCGATCTCGCTGTGGCTGCCGGGGCTCATCCGATGACGTCCTTGGTGCCCCTGGTCGAAACCGACCGCGGCGGCACGCTGGAGTGCGTGCACTTCGGTGCAGTGGCGGTGGCCGATGCCCAGGGCCGGCTGCTGGCCCATGCCGGCGACGCGCGCTGGCTCACCTTCAGCCGCTCCACGCTCAAGGCGCTGCAGGCGCTGCCCTTCATCCAGGGCGGCGGTGCGCGGCAGTTCGGCTTCGGCGCGCCCGAGCTCGCGCTGCTGTGCGCCAGCCACAGCGGCGAAGCCGTGCACGTGGCCACCGTCGACGGCATGCTGGCCAAGGCCGGCCTGCGCCACCAGGCGCTGCGCTGCGGCTGCCATGTCCCGATGTTCGTGGAGCTGGGCCTGGGCCCGGCGCCGGCCCGGGTGGACGAGCGCCACCACAACTGCAGCGGCAAGCATGCGGGCTTCCTGGCGTACTGCGTGCAGCACGGGCTGGCGCTGGACAGCTATCTCGCGCCCGACCACCCGCTGCAGCAGGCGATCCGGCGCGACGTGGCGCGCGCCGTCGGGATGGCGCCGCAGGAATTGAGGATGGGCATCGACGGCTGCTCGGCGCCCAACTACGCCCTGCCGCTGGCCCACCTCGCGCGCGGCTATGCCCGGCTGGCCAGCGGCGCGGCCGATCCCGAGTTCGGCGAGAGCTTCGCCCTGCTCGCGCAGGCGATGACGTCGCATCCCGAGCTGGTCTCGGGCAGCGGCCGCAACGACCTGGCCTTCATGCAGGCCGGCCGTGGCGACTGGGTGAGCAAGGTGGGGGCCGACGGCGTGCAGGTGGTGGGCAGCCGGTCCCGCCGCCAGGCCTTTGCGCTCAAGGTCGCCGACGGCAGCAAGCTGGCGGCGCAGGCTGCCAGCGTCGAGGTGATGGAGCAGCTGGGCTGGCTGGACGCGGAGCAGCGTGCGGCGCTGCAGCCCTGGCGCGCCGAAACCCTCCTCAGCGTGCGCGGCACCCCAGTGGGCCGGCGCCGGGCCGTGTTCCGCCTGGCGGGCGCTTCCGGCTGAGCCCCGGCCCGCGCGTGGCGCGGGGGCCTCAGGACGTGGCGACCAGCATCAGCGCGGCTTCGAGCCGGTTGATCTCGTCGCCCAGCTCGAGCTTGATCTGCGGCTCCTCGAACGGCGGCTGCAGCGTGCCGCCGTCGATGGCGCTGAGCACCAGCCGGGCGTCCAGCAGCGCGTCAAGCAACAGCTTCAGTTCTTCGGGGGTGAACTGCGCGGTGGAGGGGGCCATGGCAGGCAGTGTGCGGCGGGCCATGGCCATGCCGGAATGGCCCTTTCGCATCATCTTGGTGAGCAAACGCTGCTTTGGCAAAGTGTCGTTACCAAGGTTCGCAGGCACGCGCCGGGGAAAGGGCGGTCTCCTACGTGCTCGCATGCTAAGCATTCTTACGATGGGCCATCCTCTGCTTGCACCGACCGCGCCATGAACGACACCTCCCAAGAATCCCCCCTGGCCAAGCTCAAGCGCTACGACGACATGCGGCCCGGCATCCCCGGCGAGCACTGGCTGACCCTGGCCGCCGGGCTCGGCGTGTGGTGGGTCTCGCGCAGCCACCGCTCGCCGGTGGTGCGCACCCTGGGCATGGTCGCCGCCACCGCGCTGGTGGGCCGTGCCGCCAGCGGCCGCGATGGCCTGGCCAAGGTGCTGCGCTGGCTGCCGGTGGGGCAGGGCATCCGCCCCATGTGAGGCCCGGCGGCGCCGGCTTCAGGCGCTGCGGAAGATGAAGTACACGGCGCCCACCATGCACAACGCCGCCCACAGGTAGTCGAGCTTGAGCGGCTCCTTCAGGTAGAACACCGCGAAGGGCACGAACACGGCCAGCGTGATCACCTCCTGCATGATCTTGAGCTGGCCCACGCTGAAGCCGGCCTGCTGGTAGCCGATGCGGTTGGCCGGCACCTGCAGCAGGTACTCGGCCAGCGCGATGCCCCAGCTCACCAGCGCCGCCACGTACCAGGGCGCGGTGGCCAGGTTCTTCAGGTGGCCGTACCAGGCCAGGGTCATGAAGACGTTGCTCGCGACGAGCAGCGCGATGGTCTGCAGCGAGAGCGGCAGGGCGGTGAGGGTGTTCATGGCGCGGCAGGATACCTGCCGCACCACCAAACTCAGCGCCGGCGCCGCAGCAGGTAGACCGCCAGCCCGACCGCGGCGGAGGCCACCACGGCCTTCCGGACGAAGCCGGCCCGGTTGTGGCGCCACTCCGCGCCCGCGCCCATCTCGCCCAGGATGTTGGGGATGTGGCCGTGCGCCAGGTCCGAGAGCAGGCCCTCGCCCACGTTCACGCGGTCGGCTGCCAGCAGGATCATCCAGTGCCGGATGTCGTTCTCGCTGAACCGGTAGGCGACGTCGCGCAGCTTGCCCGACAGCCCCGCCGGCGGGGCGCTGGTGCCGAACACCGGCGTGATGCCGGGCCGCTCGATGGAGTGGTAGACCTTGACCTTGGGTTGCTGCTGCGCCGGCGCGTCCCAGTGCACGTTGTCCAGCCGCGGCGGGGTGCGCTCCATCGGCACGGCGGGCCGGTTGGCACGGTCCAGGTCGGCGCCCCAGCCGGGGATGTGCGACATGTCCTCGGCGGTGCGGCCGTGCTGCCGCTGGTGCTCGACCGGATCGGTCTTGTCCGCGTAGCGGGGCGCCTGGTGGTCGGTGGAGGGGGTGATGACGGTGTCCATGGGGCCTCCTTGCGTCAGTGCCGGTTCGGTGGGATCAGCACCGGCTTGATGCAGTTGTCCAGCTTGCTGGAGAACAGGTGGTAGGCGTCGGCCACCTCTTCCATGGGGATGCGGTGGGTGATGATCTCGCTGGGCTTGATGTGCCCGGCCTGGATGTGCTCGATCAGCCGCGGCAGGTGGCGCTTGACACTGGCCTGGTTCATGCGCAGCGTCAGTCCCTTGTTGAGCGCGTTGCCGATGGGCACGGCGTTGAAGGTGGGCCCGTACACGCCCACGATGGAGACGTTGCCGCCCTTGCGCACGGAGTTGATGGCCCAGTGCAGCGCGGTGGCGGCGCCGGCCTGGATGGGCAGCACCACGCCGGTCAGCCGCTGCATCGCATTGCCGGAGGCCTCGGCGCCCACGGCGTCGATGCACACGTCCGGCCCCAGCCCGTCGGTGATCTTCTTCAGGTGCATGGCCATGTCGCGCACGTCCTTGAAGTTCACGATCTCGCAATGGGCGAACTCCCGCGCGAACTCCAGCCGGTATTCGAGGTGGTCGACCACGATCACCCGGCCGGCGCCGAAGAACCAGGCCGAGCGCGCCGCGAACAGGCCGACCGGGCCGGCGCCGAACACCACCACGGTGTCGCCCTGCTCGATGCTGCCCATCTCGGCCGCCTGGTAGCCGGTGGGGAAGGCGTCGGTCAGCAGCACCGCGTCGTCCACGTCCATGTCCTGCGGGATCACCGTGGGGCCGACGTCGGCCATGGGCACCCGCACGTACTCGGCCTGCCCGCCGTCGTAGCCGCCGGCGGTGTGGGAGTAGCCGTAGATGGCGCCCACGGCCGTGGCCTGCGAGTTGGTGTTGTGGCAGTTGCCGTAGAGCTCCTTCTTGCAGAAAAAACAGGAGCCGCAGAAGATGTTGAAGGGCACCAGCACGTGGTCGCCCTTCTTCAGGTTCTGCACCGAGGGGCCCACCTCCTCCACCACGCCGGTGAACTCGTGGCCGAAGGTCATGCCCACGCGGGTGTCGGGTACCAGGCCATGGTAGAGATGCAAGTCCGAGCCGCAGATGCATGAGCGGGTGACGCGCACGATGGCGTCGTTCGGGTGCTCGATCTCGGGCTCCGCCTTCTGGGCGGCGCGGACGCGGTAGGGCCCGCGGTAATTCATGGCCAGCATGGAACCTCCAGCAAGTAAAAAGTGGATACAGCGGGACGGGGCAAACGGCATGCCTGCTCGACATCGGCCCCGGCGGCGGCGGTTGTCGCCACAATGGGGCCGATGGACGAGACCCGCAGGACCATTGCCCTCATCGGCGCGCCCACCGACGTGGGCGCCAGCGTGCGCGGCGCCGGCATGGGGCCGGACGCACTGCGCGTGGCGGGCCTGGCCGATGCCCTGCGCGCGCACCGGTTCACGGTGGTGGACCGCGGCAACCTGGCCGGCCCGCCCAACCCGGGGCTGGCGCCCGAAGGCGGCCTGCGCCACCTGCAGGAGGTGGTCACCTGGAACCGCTCGGTGTTCGACGCGGTCGACGCGGCGCTGGGGCAGGGCGAGTTCCCGCTGCTGATGGGCGGCGACCACTGCCTGGCCATCGGCTCCATCAGCGCCGTCGCCTGGCACTGCCGGCGCCAGGGCAAGCAGCTGCGCGTGATCTGGCTGGACGCCCACACCGACGTCAACACCGAGGCCATCAGCCCCAGCGGCAACATCCACGGCATGCCGGTGGCCTGCCTGCTGGGCCACGGCCCGGCCTCCCTGGTGGGCTGGAGCGGCGAGCGCGCGGCGCTGGAGCCGCAGGACATCGACTTCATCGGCATCCGCAGCGTGGACCGGGACGAGAAGCAGGCCATCCGCCAGCTGGGGCTGCAGGTCTACGACATGCGCCACATCGACGAGCACGGCATGCGCAACACCATGACCGAGGCGCTGCACGACATCGGCGACAACACGCACCTGCACGTGAGCTTCGACCTGGACTGCCTGGACCCGATGGACGCGCCGGGCGTGGGCACCGGCGTGCGCGGCGGCCCCACCTACCGCGAGATCCAGCTGTGCATGGAGATGATCGCCGACACCGGCCGCATGGGCTCGCTGGACGTGGTGGAGATCAACCCTGCGCTGGACGTGCGCAACCGCACGGCGGAGCTGGCCGTCGAGTTCGTGCAGAGCCTGTTCGGCGCTTCCACGCTGGCGCGCTGACCTTCCCGGCCCACGGGCCGGGAAGGTCAGCTCTTCCGTAAGCGCTTTGCTACCATGGGCCCCGCCGAGCAGTCGATGTCTCTTCGCAGCGCTGCATTTCAATTCCTACCGAAGGGAGCTGGCGTATGAACGCGGCGAACCAACCCGGACTGCTGTCCACCGGCATCCCCGGCCTCGACACCATCCTCGGCGGCGGTCTCACCCCCCACCGCATCTACCTGGTCGAGGGCGAGCCCGGCAGCGGCAAGACCACCTCCGGCCTGCAGTTCCTGATGGAAGGCGCGCGGCGCGGCGAGTCGGTGGTGTACATCACCCTGGCCGAGTCGCGCGAGGAGCTGGCCGCGGTGGCCGGCGGGCATGGCTGGGACCTGGCCGGCATCCACCTGCACGAGGTGCTGCCCAAGGAGGACCTGCTGGCGACGGAGCAGCAGTACTCGATGTTCCACCCCTCCGAGGTCGAGACCGCCAGCACGCTGCAACTGATCCTGGGCGTGGTGGAAGAGCGCAAGCCCACCCGCATCGTGCTCGATTCGCTGTCCGAGCTGCAGCTGCTGGCCGAGTCGCCGCTGCGCTACCGGCGGCAGGTGCTCGCGCTCAAGCAGTTCTTCTCCTCGCGCCAGGTCACGGTGCTGCTGCTGGACGACCGCACCGCCTCGGCCGCCGGCGACCTGCAGGTGCGCAGCATCGCCCACGGCGTGATCCAGCTGGACCACGCGGTCAAGGAGTACGGCGCGGAGCGGCGGCGCCTGCGCGTGGTCAAGTACCGGGGCCGTGGTTTCGTGGGCGGCCTGCACGACTACAACCTGGGACAGGGCGGCCTGGTGGTGCACCCGCGGCTGGTGGCGGCCGACTCGCGCGCCATCGGCGCCCGGGAGCAGGTGCACAGCGGCCTGGCCACGCTGGACGTGCTGCTGGGCGGCGGCCTGGAGGAGGGCACCAGCACCCTGATCGTCGGGCCGCCCGGCACCGGAAAGTCGTCGTTGGCCGCCCAGTTCGTGGATGCGGCCAACCGGCGCGGCCAGCGCGCGGCCATGTTCCTGTTCGAGGAGTCGGCCAGCAACATGCTGCACCGCGCCGACGGCCTGCAGATGAACCTGCGCAACTCCATCGATGCCGGATTGCTCAGGGTGCAGCAGATCGACCCGGCCGAGCTGACGCCGGGCCAGTTCGCCGCCGCGGTGGTGCAGGCGGTCGAGAGCGGCGTCAAGTTCGTGGTGATCGACAGCCTCAACGGCTACCTGAACGCCGTGCCGGACGAGCGCTTCCTCACCACCCACCTGCACGAGCTGCTCACCTACCTGGGCCAGCACCAGGTGGTGACCCTGCTGGTGGGGGTGCAGCAAGGCATGCTGGGCGGCACCATGTCCAGCGCGCTGGACGCGAGCTACGTGGCCGACAACGTGCTCATGCTGCGCTACTACGAGCACAATGGGGAGATCCGGCAGGCGGTGTCGGTGTTCAAGAAACGCGGCAGCACGCACGAGCGCACCATCCGCGAGTTCTCCATCACGCAGCAGGGCATCCGCGTGGGCGAGGTGCTGCGCGGCTACCGCGGGCTGCTGACCGGCGTGCCGGTCCCGCTCGCCGCCGCGGCGAACGACGACACCGACTGATGGAACGGCGCATCCTCATCCACGCCCCGCAGGGACAGGATGCCCGCCTGGCCGAGAAGCTGTTCCGTTCGGTCGGTCTGGACGTCGGCAGCTGCGCCTCGGACGGCGAGCTCGGCGCCCAGCTCGAGCAGGGCGTGGGCGCGCTGCTGGTGGTGGAAGAAGCCGTGGCCGGCGCGCTGCGCGGCGGGCTGGGCCGCTACCTGGCCCAGCAGCCGGCCTGGTCGGACCTGCCGATCCTGGTGCTGGCCAAGCACGGCGCCGACTCGCTGGAGGCGCAGCGCGCGCTCGGGCAGCTCGGCAACGTGACGCTGATGGAGCGGCCGGTGCGCACCATGGCCCTGGTCAGCGCCGCCCGGTCGGCCTTGCGGGCGCGCGAGCGGCAGTACCAGGTGCGCATGCTCAACCAGCGCAAGGACGAGTTCCTGGCCACGCTGGCGCACGAGCTGCGCAACCCGCTGGCGCCGATCCGCAACGCCATGTCCATCATCGAGCGCCAGCATCCCACGCCGCAGACCACCCGGCTGGTGGCCATGGTCGAGCGCCAGGTCGGCCACCTCAAGCGGCTGGTCGACGACCTGCTGGACGTGGCCCGCATCACCAGCGGCAAGCTGGAGCTGCAGCGCTCGCTGACGACGGTGGACCAGGTGGTGACGCACGCCGTCGAGATCGCCCAGGCCGCCATCGCCGAGAAGGGCCACCGCCTGGCCATCGAGCAGCCGCCGGCCCCCGTGACGCTGCTCGCGGACCACACCCGGCTGGTGCAGAGCGTGGCCAACCTGCTGGTCAACGCGGCCAAGTTCACGCCGCCCGAGGGCGACGTGGCCCTGGTGGTGGAGATCGACGGGCTGCTGGCCCGGTTCGCCGTCCGCGACAGCGGCAAGGGGCTGGAGCCCGGTTCCCTGGAGCGCATCTTCGACATGTTCGAGCAGGCCCGCACGGTGGGCGAGCCCACCGGTGGCCTGGGCCTGGGGCTGCACCTGACGCGCGCCTTCGCCGAGCTGCACGGCGGCACGGTAAGCGCGCGCAGCGAAGGCCTGGGCCGGGGCAGCGAGTTCCTGCTCAGCCTGCCGGTGGTGGTGGAGGAGGGCCGGGCACAGCCGGGATTGGCCGTAGCGGGCGCCGCGGGCGCCGCCTTGCCGCGCAAGGTGTTGGTGGTGGACGACAACGTCGATGCCGCCCTGACGCTGGAGGCGCTGCTGTCGCTGCATGGCCTGGCGGTATCGGTGGCGCACGACGGTGCGGCGGCCGTGCAACGCGTGCAGGCCGAGATGCCCGACGCCGTGGTCATGGACATCGGCATGCCGGTGATGAACGGCTACGAGGCGGCGCGCCGCATCCGCAGCGATTTCAGCGGCGGCAAGCCGCTGCTGATCGCCCTGACCGGGTGGGGGCAGTACGCCGACCGGACCCGGGCCCAGGAGGCCGGCTTCGACTTCCACTTCGTCAAGCCGCTGGCGATCGACGAGCTGATGGGCTGCCTGTCGCGTTCGCTGCCGGTGGGGGGCGCACTTTAGGCAACGTTCTTACTCACAGTTACTCACAGGGTTTTGCCCATGCTCGTTACTGTCGAGCTTGCGGCGATACTGGTTGCCATGGGCAGGAAGACAGGCAGCAAGAAGTGGGCTCCGTTGCAGGGCGCGGGTCGCCGTTCCGGGGAGGGACTGTCGACCATCCTGCCCTACCTGGTAGGCGCCCCCAGCGGCCTGCCCTCGGTGCTGGAAGGGCCCACGACGATCCAGCAGCCCGACCCGGGCGATCTCTACCCGCCCGCCCTGGAGGAAATCGCCGGCCCCTTCCATGGCTACTACTTCGCCTGCTACACGGTGCCCGAGCCGGGGGGGCACCGGGCCTACGCCAAGGTGTGCACCCGGCAGCCGACCGACGTCTGGATGGACGCGCCGGCCGGCGTGAAGGTCGCCGGGCCGCTGTGCGTGGACGAGTCCGAGGCGGTGCGCAAGGTGATCCGCGAGGCCCGCCGCCGGCTGGGCATCAGCTCGGACGGCAGCACCATCATCCGCATGATCGACCAGCTGTTGAACTGATCAGCCCGACAGCGCCTGGTTCAACGAGCGCAGATCGGCCGGCTTGACCAGGTGCCGGTCGAAGCCGGCCTCGCGGGCGCGCTGGCGGTCGCCCTCCTGGCCCCAGCCGGTCAGCGCCACCAGGCGCACCGCCGTGCCGCCCGGCAGCGCCCGGATGCGCCGGCAGGCCTCGTAGCCGTCGCAACCCGGCATGCCGATGTCCAGCAGCGCCGCCTGCGGCCGCAGCCGGCGCGCGGCCTCCACCGCTGCCAGGCCGTCGTGCACGCAGGTGACCTGGTGGCCCAGCGCGCGCAGCAGCAGGGCCATGCCGTCCGCCGCGTCCACGTGGTCGTCGGCCAGCAGGATGCGCAGGCCGCCGGCCGCTGCCGGCCCGGCGGACGCCGCCGCCGGGGCCGGCAGGGCCGCTGCAGCGCCCGGCGCCAGCGGCAGGCGCACGGTGAACACGCTGCCATGGCCGGGGCCGGCGCTGTCGGCGCGCACCTCGCCGCCGTGCATCTGCACCAGGTTCCTGACCAGGGCCAGGCCCAGGCCCAGCCCGCCCTGGCGCTGCGGCGACGGCTCGACCTGCACGAACAGGTCGAACACGCGGCCCAGCATGTGCCCGGGGATGCCTTCGCCGTCGTCCTGCACCCGCACCACCGCCTGCCGGCCTTCGGCCACCAGGGACAGCCGCACCGTGCCGCCGCGCGGGGTGTAGCGGGCCGCGTTGTTCAGCAGGTTGGCGAACACCTGGGCCAGCCGGACCTCGTCGCCGTCGACCCACAGCGGCTGCGGCGGCAGTTCGAGCACCAGCGCATGGCCGGCCGCCTCCAGCGCCGGCCGGCTGGTCTCCAGCGCGCCGTGCAGCACGCCGGCCAGCGCCACGCGGCTGCGCCGCAGCGGCACCTGGCCGTGGCTGATGCGGCTGACGTCCAGCAGGTCGTCCACCAGGCGGACCATGTGGCTGACCTGGCGCTCCAGGATGGCGCGCGCCCGCGCCGCCGTCGGCGCGTCCAGGCCGGGCTGCGCCAGCAGCTCCAGGCCGCTGCGGATCGGGGCCAGCGGGTTGCGCAGTTCGTGCGCCAGCGTGGCCAGGAACTCGTCCTTGCGGCGGTCGGCGGCGCGCAGCGCCTCCTCGGCCTGCTTGCGTTCGGTCAGGTCCACCGCCACCGAGATGTGCAGGCCGGGGTCCTCCAGCAGCGCGCCAGCGCTGAGGAAGGGCGTGCGGCCGCCGTCGGGCCGCAGGAACACCTTCTCGTAGCCGCCGCCCTGGCCTTGCGCCAGCAGGTCCGCCTCGGCGCGGGCCTGGGCCGGGGCCGACTCGGGCGCCAGCGCGGCGCGCCAGTCGAGCCGCCCGGCCTCGAAGTCGGCGCGGGTGCGGCCCATCATGCGCAGCATCTCGTCGTTGACGTAGCTGACGCGGCCCTGCAGGTCGCCCACGCCGACGCCCACCAGGTTGGCCTCGGCCAGGCGCCGGAACATCGCCTCGCTGCGCTGGCGCGCCGCCATCTCGCGCTCCAGGTCGCGCCGGCGCCGCTCGGAGCGGTCCCGCCCGCGCCGCAGCGAACCGACGATCAGCAGCGTGGCCGCCGCGGCGAGCACCGCGATGAAGAAGACGGCATGGCGCATGCCCGGCCCGGTCCAGGGCGCCACCAGCAGCTGCAGGCCCAGCGCCGCTGCCGTGGACACCGCCAGGGCGGCGATGCCGTAGCGCGCAGCTGTCCGAACCGCCACGGCCTGCATGTCAGCCCGAGCTCGCGGGTTGCGTGGCGGACCGGCCGCGCGCGCGCGCCGTCAGCAGGGCGCGCAGCGTCTCGGGCTCGACCGGCTTGACCAGGTGGTGGTCGAACTCGGCCTGCCGGGTGCGCTGGCGGTCGCGCTCCTGGCCCCAGCCGGTCAGGGCCGCCAGCGTCAGGGCCCGGCCGCCGTGGCGCGCGCGCAGGCGCCGCGCCACCTCGTAGCCGTCCATGCCGGGCATGCCCAGGTCCAGCAGCACCAGCTGCGGCTGCCAGTCCTGCGCCAGCGCCAGGGCCGAGGCGCCGTCGTGCGCCACCCGGGCCTGCGCGCCCAGCGTCGCGATCAGCAGCGCCAAGCTGTCGGCCGCGTCGGGGTTGTCGTCGACCACCAGCACGCGCGCCACAACCAGCGCCTCGGCGGCGAAGCGCCGGTGGGGGCGCGGTCCGGCGGCGGCCGGCGCCAGCAGCGGCAGGCGCACGGTGAACTCGCTGCCGCACCCCAGGCCGGCGCTGTGCACGCGCACCGAGCCGCCGTGCATCCCGGCCAGCCGCTGCGCCAGGCTCAGGCCGATGCCCAGGCCGGACTGCGCGCCGCTGTGGCGCCGGTCCACCTGGGAGAACATCTCGAACAGGCGCGGCAGCTGTTCCGGCGCGATGCCGATGCCGTTGTCGCGCACGCTGACGCAGGCCTGCCCGGCCTCGGCCCACGCCGACAGCTCGATGCGGCCGCCCCGCTCGGTGTAGTGCGCCGCGTTGTTCAGCAGGTTGCTGAACACCTGGGCCAGCCGCACGGCGTCGCCATGCACCGGCAGCGACGCCTGGGGCGGGCTGCAGCGGAAGTCGTGGCCCATGCGCTCCATCTCGGGCCGGCTGCTCTCCACGGCCGCCCGCAGCACGTCGGCCAGCTCCAGCCGCTCGCGCCGCAGCTCGATCTTGCCCCGGCTGATGCGCGAGGCCTCCATCAGGTCGTCCACCAGCCTCACCATGTGCAGCACCTGGCGCTCCAGCATGTCGTGCAGCTGCCGGAAGTCGACCTTGTGCCCGCCGGCGTAGCCCATCAGGTGCACCGCGTTGCGGATGGGCGCCAGCGGGTTGCGCAGCTCGTGGGCCAGCGTCGCCAGGAACTCGTCCTTGCGTGTGTCCGCCTCGCGCAGCGCCTGCACCAGCTGGTGGTGTTCCAGCCAGCCGGCGGCCGAGCGCGCCAGCAGGTCGGCGATGCGGGTCTCGCGGTCGTCCGGCCGGCCCGGCTGCTCGCGGAACAGCGTCAGCACGCCCAGCACCCGGCCGTCCATCGCCAGCAGGGGCGTGGCATGGGCCGCGCGGTAGCCGCCCACGCGGGCGGCCTCGCGGTAGGGCGCGAACAAGGGGTCCTGGTCGGTGTCCGCGATCACCACCCGTTCGCCCAGCAGCCAGCAGCTGCCGCAGGCACCGGCGCCTTTGGGGATGCGTCCGACCAGCTGCAGATAGGCACTGCGGAAGCCGCCGCTGGCGACCAGTTCCAGCTCGTCGCGCTGCGGCCGTACCAGGCTCAGCGTGCCACGGGCGGTGCCGCTGAGCGACAGGGCGGCCTGCATCACTCCCTGCAGGGTTTCCTGCAGGTCGCGGCCTGCGGCCAGGCGGGTGGAGGTCTCGTGCAGCTGGGTCAGGTCGTGGACCATGCGGCGCAGCCGCTCCTGATCCTGCAGCCGCTCCTGCTCGGCGCGCTTGCGCGCGCTGATGTCGATGGCGGTGCCCAGCACGCGCACGCAGCGCCCCGACGCGTCGAAGAGGCCGCGCCCCTTGGCGGCGACCCAACGCAGGATGCCGTCCTCCTTGCCGACGGTGCGGTATTCCACCTCGTACAGGGTGCGCAGCGCCGGATCGCAGGCCCTGGCGAAGGCCGCGGACGTGGCTTCGCGGTCCTGCGGGTGCAGGCCGGCGTAGAAGTCGTCCATCGACACGGGCACTTGCGGCGAGATCCCGAACATGGCCTTGACGCGCGGCTGCCAGAACAAGGTGCCGGTCAGGAGGTTGACGTCCCACAGGCCGACCTCGGCGGCCTCGGTCGCCAGGCGCAGCTGCTCCTCGCGCTCCTGCAGCGCCTGCTGGATGCGCCGGGCCTCGGCCGACTCGTCGGCGTCGCCGTGCGGGAACACAGGAACGGAAGAGGTGGGGGAAACGGTGGCGGTCATGGTCGGCAGCCCGACCACACACACCGTGAGGACGGGCGCCGACTATAGGCGCGGCCACTGCGGCGAGCAATACGTCACTGTCAGAACTGGCAGGGTCACCCCTGAACAGTCCAGTTGCTTTGCCCGCGAAAACAGCTTCAGGCCGCCTGGGTGCTGGCCGGGGCGCTCCTGGGCTTGTAGCGTGCGACGTACTCGGGCTGGAAGCTGCGCAGCTGCCCGTCGGCGAAGGCCACCGTCACCTGCACGCTGGACGCCTCGCGCACCTCGCCGCGGCCGTAGCGCCTGACCTTGACCAGGTCGCCGGGTGCCAGGGCAGGCGGCGATGCGGGCGCGGGCTTGCGCAGGCCGGCGTCGGGCTGGACCGCCGGCGCAGACGCCTGTGCGGCCTCGGCCTGCCGGATGCGCACGCAGTTGTCGCAATGGCCGCAGTGCTCGAATCCGGCATCGCCCTCCAGGTGCTCGAGCAGCACCCGCCAGCGGCACTGGCCGGTCTGCGCGTAGAACACCATGCGCTCCAGGGTCTCGCGGTCCTGCTCGCGCTTGTCGCGGTAGGCCGCCATCAGCGGGCGCACCGCGTCGCCTTCCAGGTTCTCGCGCAGCAGCCGGATGCCGCCATCGGCATCAATGGCGACGATGCCGCGCCGGCGCAGCAGGCCCAGCGCCACCTGGAGCTTGGACTTGGGACGCCCCAGCCAGGCCTGCAGCAGCGCCAGCGTCCAGGCGCCGCCCTCGTGCGGCGGCCCGCGCAGGGCCTGGTACAGCGCCACGGCATCGTCGTCGGTGGGGTAGCGGCCGGCCATGAAGAACTGCTGCACCGCCTTGTCGGCGCGCAGGTAGAGCAGGTGGCACAGCGCCGCCTGCCCGTCGCGCCCGGCGCGGCCGGCCTCCTGGTAATAGGCCTCCAGCCCGGACGGCAGCTGGTAGTGCAGCACGAAGCGGATGTCGGGCTTGTCGATGCCCAGGCCGAAGGCGTTGGTGGCCACCATGACGCGCAGGCGGCCCTCCATGAAATCGTCCTGCGCCGCGGCGCGCGCGGCCGCGGGCAGCTTGCCGTGGTACAGGCCGGCGCTTTCGTCGGCGGCCAGCAGGGCCTCGTGCAGCGCCTGCGCGGCCTTCACGGTGGCGGTGTAGACCAGGCCGCTGCCCTGGGCGCCGCGCACGAAGGCCAGGGCGCGCTCGAGCTTCTCCGGCTCGCGCGCGACCTGCTCCACCTTGAGCGCCAGGTTGGGCCGGTAGGCGCCGGTGTTGACGATGCCGGCGGCGGGGATGCCCAGCTGCTGCGCGATGTCACGCGCCACCTCCTCGGTGGCCGTGGCCGTGAGCGCCAGCACGGTGGGCCGGCCCAGGGCCTCGACCGCCGGCCCGATCTCCAGGAAGGCCGGCCGGAAATCGTGGCCCCACTGCGAGATGCAGTGCGCCTCGTCCACCACCAGCAGGCTGGTGGGGTGCCCGGACAGCGATTGCACGAAGCCTGGTTCGGCCAGCTTCTCCGGCGTGAGCAGGAGGATGCGCGCGGAGCCGTCCTCGGCGGCGGCTTGCGCCGCACGCGCCTCCTCGCTATCCAGAGCGCTGTTGAGCTGGACCGTGTGGACGCCGTGCTCGCGCAGCGACTCGCACTGGTCCTTCATCAGCGCGATCAGCGGCGAGACCACGACCGTGCGGCCGGGCAGCAGCACGGCCGGCAGCTGGTAGCACAGCGACTTGCCCGCGCCGGTGGGCATGATGGCCAGCGTGGGCCGGCCGGCCAGCACCCGGTCGATCACCGCGCGCTGGCCGGGGCGCATGCGGCGCACGCCGAAGGTGCGCTCCAGCGTCGCCTGGACCTGCTGCCGCGTGGCCGGCGCAGCCGCCTTGCGGCCTGCCATCCTCAGCGGTCGGACTCGGCCGTGCCCTCGTCGGCGCCGGCGTCGTCGGCATCCAGGTCGGTGAACTCCTGGCCATCGGGGTCGGCTTCGGGAAAGCCGTTGCCGCTGCCGGGGATGTTGTCGTCCTCGTTCATGCCGGCCGCTTCGCCGGCGGCGTCCATGCGCACCACGCGGTCGGGCGCGATGTCGGCGCCTTCCACCGCGTCAGCGCCGGCCACGGCGCCGCGCTCACCGGTGCCGGCACCGTCGCTGTCGCCGTGGATCTCGTCGGAGAACAGCGCATCGCTGCCGCTGTCGCTGCTGTCGCTGGGTCCCAGCAGGTCGCTGCCGCGGCCGCTGGGTTGGGTGGGCGCCCGGTCGGCGCCCAGGATGCTGCTGTAGGCCATGTGTCCTCCGAGGAATGGGTGCGTAGCGGCAGTGTGGGCGCGCACCCGGGCCCGCGGCGTCGGCTGCGGCGTGCGCCGGCTGTGGGACAAGGGCTACGCGCGGCGCGCGGCACCGTTCTTGCCCTTGTCCGTGCATGACATCTGCTCCCGTGGTGGTGATCGGTGCCTCCTTCGGGGGCGTCAACGCCTTGCTCGAACTGGCCGCCGCGTTGCCGCCGGACTTCCCCGCCATCGTGGGGGTGGTGCTGCACGTGGGCAGCCGCGCCAGCATCCTGCCCCAGCTCCTCAGCCGGCGCGGACCCCATCCGGCGGTGCACCCGAAGGACGGCGAGCCGCCCCGGCCCGGGGTGCTGTACGTCGCCCCGCCGGACCACCACCTGCTGCTCACGCCGCAGGCGGTCCGCCTGAACCGCGGGCCGCGCGAGAACTATGCGCGCCCGGCCATCGACCCCCTGTTCCGCAGCGCCGCCCTGGGCTGGCGCGAGCGCGCCATCGGCGTCATCCTCACCGGCGACCTCGACGACGGCACGGCCGGCCTGGCCGCCATCAAGCGGTGCGGGGGCATGGCGGTGGTGCAGGACCCGCAGGAAGCGGTGGGGCCCAGCATGCCGGCCAGCGCGCTGGCCCATGTGCAGGTCGACCACTGCGTGCGGCTGGCGCAGCTGGCGCCGCTGCTCGCGAAGCTGGTGGGCCAGCCCGCCCGGTCGCCCGCCACGGTGCCGCAAGACTTGCAAAGGGAGCAGGCCCTGTTCGAAGGAAACGATCCCATGGACCAACTCGCGCATCTCGGAGAGCCCTCCCTGCTGACCTGTCCCGACTGCGGCGGCGGCCTGGTCGAGCTGAAGGGGTCGCAGCCGCTGCGCTACCGCTGCCACACCGGCCACGGCTTCACCGCCCGCTCGCTGGAGGCGGCGCAGCAGGAGCAGGCCGACCACGCGCTGTGGAGCAGCCTGCGCTCGCTGCAGGAGCGCAGGCTGCTGCTGCTGCGCCTGGCCACCGTGGCCGAGGCCACGGGCGATGTGGCGCAGGCGCAGGCGGGCCGCCGCCAGGCCGAGCGTCTGCGCGAGCAGGCCGAACAGCTGAGCAGAATGATCGAGTCAGCGGACGCATAATCCATGCCCCGACCGGAAGGGGCAGGGATGAGCGCACAACCCGAAGCAGAACAGCACCAAGAACCCCCGACGGATGGCCTGGACGACGCGGTGCCCAGCCAGGGGTATCGCCTGATTCCGCTGGTGGGGCTGGGCGGCTCGGCCGGGGCGATCCCCGTGCTGCAGCAGTTCTTCCGCGCTGTGCCGGCCGAGGCCGGCCTGGCCTTCGTGGTCGTCATCCACCTCAATGCGGAGCACGAAAGCACGCTGGCCGAGCTGCTGCAGCGCACCACTCGCATGCGCGTCACGCAGCTGACCGAGCGCCAGCGCGTGGAGCCCAACACCGTCTACGTCATCCCGCCCGGCAAGTCCATCAAGGTGGGCGACGGCTTCCTGCGGCTGGACAGCCTGCAGCCCGAGCGCCGGCACGTGGCGGTGGACCTGTTCTTCCGCTCGCTGGCCGACGCGCACGGGCCGCACTCGGCGGCGGTGGTGCTGTCGGGCGCGGACGGCGACGGCGCCATCGGCATCAAGCGGATCAAGGAGCGCGGCGGCCTGACCATCGCGCAGGACCCGCAGGAGTGCGAGCATGGCGGCATGCCGCGCAGCGCGATCGCCACCGGCATGGTCGACTGGGTGCTGCCGGTGGCCGACATGGCGCCGCGGCTGCTGGCCTACTTCCGCCTCGAGAAGGCCCTGCGGCTGCCGGCCGAGGAGGCGCCCCCGGCGGCGGCCGCGCCGCCCGGGGGCCCGGGGCCGGCGGGCGACGGCGAGGAGGCGCCCCTGCGCGACGTGCTGGCCTTCCTGCGCACCCGCACCGGCCGCGACTTCTCGGCCTACAAGCGGGCCACCATCGTGCGGCGCATCGCCCGCCGCATGCAGGTCAACGGCACCGACAACCTGCACGGCTACCTGAACTGCCTGCGCACCCGGCCCGGGGAGGCGGGCGCGCTGCTGCAGGACCTGCTGATCAGCGTCACCAACTTCTTCCGCGACGCCGACTGCTTCGGCGCGCTGGAGGCGCACCTGGGCGAGCTGTTCCGTGACAGGGCGCCGGGCGACACGCTGCGCGTCTGGGTGCCGGCCTGCGCCACCGGCGAGGAGGCCTATTCGCTGGCCATCCTGCTGTGCGAGCGGGCCCGGCAGCTCGACGCGCCGCCGGTGATCCAGATCTTCGCCACCGACCTGGACGAGGAGGCCATCCGGGTGGGGCGCGAGGCGGTGTATCCGGCCACCATCGAGGCCGACGTGCCGCAGGAGCACCTGCGCCGCTACTTCCTCAAGGAGCACCAGGGCTACCGGGTGCGCCGCGAGGTGCGCGAGCTGGTGCTGTTCGCCCAGCACGACGTGCTCAGGGACTCGCCGTTCTCGCGGCTGGACCTGGTCTCCTGCCGCAACCTGCTGATCTACCTGAACCGCGAGGCGCAGCAGCGCGTGTTCCAGACCTTCCACTTCGCCCTGCAGCCCCACGGGCGGCTGTTCCTGGGCGCCTCGGAGTCGATCGAGGAGGCCGGCGGCCTGTTCTCGGTCATCGACAAGAAGAACCGCATCTTCGGCCTGCGGCCGGCACCGCGCCTGAGCCCGCCGACGCCGCACGGCCCGAGCTCGCTGGCGCTGGCGCTGGACCTGCCGCCGGCGCTGGCCGAGGCGCCCGCGATCCCCGGCCGCGGCCTGCAGCCGGTGGTCGCGCCGGTGCGTGCGCACCGGGCCGGCGAGGCCGGCCGCGGCACCTCCTGGGGCGAGGTGCACTTCAAGCTGCTGGAGGTGCTGGCGCCGCCCTCGGTGCTGGTGGACGCGGAGCACGAGATCCTGCACCTGTCGCCACAGGCCGGCCGCTTCCTGCAGTACGGCGGCGGCGAACCCAGCCGCAACCTGATGCGCGCCGTGCACCCCAGCCTGCGCATCGAGCTGCGCGCGGCCCTGTTCCAGGCGGCCCAGACGCAGCAGACCGCCGAGGTGGTCGCCACCCCGGTGGAGCTCGCGGGCCAGCCGATGGAGGTGCAGCTGCGCGTGAGCCCCACGCTCGAGCTGGCGCCGGACCTGTTCATGGTGATGTTCTCGGCCCGTCCGGTGGATGCCGCGCGCGCTCCCGCCCTGGCGGGGCCGGAGCGCGCCGGGGCCGACCCGGTGGCCCACCACCTCGACCGCGAACTGGAGCGGCTGAAATCGCACCTGCGCGACACGGTGGAGCAGTACGAGGCCTCCACCGAGGAGCTCAAGGCCAGCAACGAGGAACTGCAGGCCATGAACGAGGAGCTGCGCTCGGCCACCGAGGAACTGGAGACCAGCCGCGAGGAGCTGCAGTCCATCAACGAGGAGCTCTCCACGGTCAACTACGAGCTCAAGGCCAAGGTGGAGGAGCTGGCGCACGCCAACAGCGACATCCACAACCTGATGGACGCGACCGAGATCGCCACGGTGTTCCTGGACCGCGAGCTGCGCGTGATGCGCTACACGCCGTCGGCCGTGCGCATCTTCAACCTGATCCCCACCGACCTGGGCCGGCCGCTGGCCGACCTGGCGACCCGGCTGGAGTACCGCGAGCTGGGCGACGACGCCCGGCGGGTGCTGGAGCGGCTGATCCCGGTCGAGCGCGAGGTCGGGCTGGCGGACGGCAACTGGTTCCTCACGCGCCTGCTGCCCTACCGCACCCTGGACGACCGCATCGCCGGCGTGGTGCTGTCCTTCATCGACATCACCGAGCGCAAGAAGGCCGAGGAGGTGCGGCTGTGGCTGTCGGCCGTGGTCAACTCGACCAGCGACGGCATCGTCAGCTTCGCGCCGGATCTCACCGTGCTGAGCTGGAACTCGGGCTGCGAGCGCATCTTCGGCTGGAGCGCGCAGGAGATGATCGGGCAGTCGCTGGCCCTGACGGCGCCAAGCCAGGAGGAGCGGCTGCGCGCCAACGTGCGCCTGCTGGAGGAGGGCCGGGACCTCCATTTCGAAACCCTGCGCTGGCGCAAGGACGGCACCGAGATCCAGGTGGCCCTGTCCATCTCGCCCATCCGCGACCCCGACGGCCGGGTGATCGGCGGCACCGCCATCGTGCGCGACGTCACCGAGACGCGGCGCGCGCAGGAGCAGCTGCGCGCCAGCGAGGAGCGGCTGCGCCTGATCGTGGAGAACGCGCGCGACTTCGCCATCTTCTCGCTCGACCCGGAGCGCCGCGTCACGGCCTGGAACAGCGGCGCCCAGCGCCTGCTCGGCTACTCCGAGGAGGAGGTGCTCGGCCGCAGCGGCGACGTGATCTTCACCGAGGGCGACCGGGCCGCCGGCGCTGCGGAAGCCGAGGCGCGCAAGGCGCTGGCCGAGGGCCGGGCCGAGGACGAGCGGCCGCACCGGCGCAAGGACGGCAGCACCTTCTGGGCCAGCGGCGTGGCCATGCGCATGGACGACGCGGCGGGCACGGCGGTGGGCTTCGTCAAGATCCTGCGCGACCAGACCGAGCAGCGCGAAGCGCGCGAGGCGCTGGTGCGCAGCCAGGGCGAGCTGGTGCGCGCGCTGGAGGACAACCTGCGCGCGCGGCGCGAGCTGGAGGCGGCCGACGCGGCCAAGGACCGCTTCCTGGCCGTGCTGTCGCACGAGCTGCGCAACCCGCTGGCTTCCATCAGCAGCGCCTCGGAGATGCTGGCCGCGCCGGATACGTCCGGCGACGACCTGCGCCGCGCCGCCGACGTGGTGCGGCGCCAGGCCGACGCCATGCGCGAGCTGCTGGACGACCTGCTGGACGTTTCGCGGCTGCGCCTGGGGCGGCTGACGCTCAAGCGCCAGCCGGTCCTGCTGGCGGACGTGGTGGCCGCCGCGCTGGAGAGCACGCGGCCGCTGGTGCGCGCCGCCGGCCACCGGCTGACGGTGCGCCTGCCGCAGGAGCCGCTGTGGCTGCAGGCCGACCCGCTGCGGCTGGGGCAGCTGCTGTCCAACCTGATCGGCAACGCGGCCAAGTACACGCCCCACGGCGGGAAGATCGAGCTGTCGGCCGAGGCCGACCCGGAGCAGGTGGTCGTCACCGTGGCCGACAACGGCATCGGGATAGATCCGTCCGAGATCGAGCGCATGTTCGACCTGTTCACGCAGGCCCATGACGAGCGCGGCCGGCCCAACGACGGCCTGGGCATCGGGCTGGCGCTGTCGCGCAGCATCGCCGAACTGCACGGCGGCTGGCTGCGCGCCGCCTCGGCCGGCCGCGGCCAGGGCAGCCGGTTCCAGCTGGGCCTGCCCCTGCACCGGCCCGGCGCGGCCGAAGGCGCGGCAGCGGCCGCGGCGCCGGCTTCCTCCCCGCCGGCGGCGGAGCCGGGTGGCGGGGAACTGGTGCTGATCGCCGACGACAACGTCGACGCCGCCTGGGCGCTGGCCAAGCTGATGGAGCTGTCGGGCTTCCAGGTGGTGGCGGTGCACAGCGGCGAAGAGGCGCTGCGGCTGGCCCAGGCCCGGCGGCCGGCCATCATGCTGGTGGACATCGGCATGCCCGACCTCAGCGGCCACGAAGTGGCGCGGCGCGTGCGCGCCGGCGCGGGCGGCCAGGACGTGATGCTGGTGGCGGTGACGGGCTGGGGCCAGGAAGGCGACCAGCGCGACTCCCTGGCCGCCGGCTTCGACGCCCACCTTACCAAGCCGCTGAACATGGGCCGGCTCAAGTCGCTGCTGGCTGAGCTGCGGCGGCGCCGCGCGCGCTGAACGGGCGCGGTCCTTTCCGAGGGGGCGGCGCGGCCTGGTCTGACGCGCCGCGCACCCGGGGTTTGCCACATTGGCCGGCACTCCCCCGCATCCCCTGACTGAAAGGAAAATACCCATGGCAACCGACATGCGCCCGGGCTCCTCGGCCGCCCCGCTGGCCGCTTCCCCCACCCACCTCAATGCGCTGGACTGGATCTCGCTGGTGCTGATGATCGTCGGCGGCCTCAACTGGGGCCTGGTGGGCGCCTTCGACTTCGACCTGGTGGCCGCGCTGTTCGGCAGCGGCAGCATGCTCTCGCGCATCGTCTACATCCTGGTCGGCCTGGCCGCGGTGTACGGCATCGTCCTGATGGCGCGGCTGGCCCGCGGCCCGGCGCGCTGAGCGTGGACGCCTGGACGGCCGCCGCCTGCGGCGCGCTGTCGGCGGCATTGACGGGCGTGGTCCTGCTGCAGGCCGCCCGGCTGCAACGGGCCATCCAGCTGGCCGAGCGGCACCGGGCGCTGCCCCTGTTCCAGCGGCGGCGCCCCGGGGCGCCGCTGCGCATCCTGCTGCTGGGCGACAGCACCGGCGTGGGGGTGGGCTGCGACCCGGCCTCGCACTCGATAGGCGCGCGCCTGGCGCGCGACTGGCCCGACGCCGAGATCGTCAACGCCTGCAGCAGCGGCGCCCGGGTGCGCGACACGCTGGCGCGGGTGGCACGCGAGTCGCCGCAGTGGCGGCGCTTCGACCTGGTGCTGCTGCAGGTGGGCGGCAACGACGTGCTGCGCTTCGCGCGGCTGGATGCGCTGCGGCGCGACCTGCAGGAGCTGCTGGCGCGGCTGGCCGGCATCGCCGACCACGTGGTCTGGGCCGGCCTGGCCAACGTGGGCCGGGCGCCGCTGTTCATCCCGCCGTTCTCCTGGCTGCTCAGCGGCCAGGCGCGGCGCTGCTGCCGCCTGTTCGCCGAGTGCGCGCGGCAGGCGGACGTGGCCTTCATCGATTTCTACCGCGAGCCCTCGGAAGACCCGTTCTCGGCGGACGCGCCGCGCTACTACGCGCACGACGGCCTGCATCCCAGCGGCGAGGCCTACGCGTACTGCTACCGCGCCATGCGGCCGGTGATCGCGCGGGCGCTGGCCTAGCCGGGCATCAGCCCGCCAGCAGGGCGACGTTGCCGCCGGCCGCCGCCGTGTTCACGGTCAGCGTGCGCTCGGCGCAAAAGCGCGGCAGGTAATGCGGGCCGCCGGCCTTGGGCCCGGTGCCCGACAGGCCCTCGCCGCCGAACGGCTGCACGCCCACCACGGCGCCGATCATGTTGCGGTTGACGTAGACGTTGCCCACCCGCGCCCGCGCGGCCAGCGCCTGGGCGCGGCTGTCGATGCGCGTCTGGATGCCCAGCGTCAGGCCGTAGCCCAGCGCGTTGACCTGCTCGACCACCGCCTGCGGGTCGCCCGACCAGCGAGCTATGTGCAGCACCGGGCCGAAGATCTCGCGCTGCACGTCGGTGACGCGCTCCACCTCGAAGGCCTGGGGCGCGATGCAGTGCGGCGGCGCGGCGGGCGCCTCGGCGGGGGCAAGCACCGCGCGGGCCGTCTGGCGCAGCCGCTGCAGTTCCCCCTGGAGGCCGGCGAAGGCCTGCGCGTCGATCACCGGGCCGACGTCGGTGGACAGCAGGGCCGGGTCGCCCACCGTGAGCTCGCGCGCGGCGCCGGCCACCATCTCGATCACCGCGTCGGCGATTCCCTCGTGCACGCACAAGAGCCGCAGCGCCGAGCAGCGCTGGCCGGCCGAGCGGAAGGCGCTTTGCACCACCGCGTCGGCCACCTGCTCCGGCAGGGCGGTGGAGTCGACCAGCATGGCGTTGATGCCGCCGGTCTCGGCGATCAGCGGGACGATGGCGCCGTCCTTGGCGGCCAGGGCGCGCTGGATCAGCCTGGCGACCTGGGTGGAGCCGGTGAACACCACGCCGGCGACACCGGGCGCCGCGACCAGGGCCGCGCCCACCGTCTCGCCGGGGCCGTGCAGCAGCTGCAGCGCGTCCGGCGGCACGCCCGCCTCGTGCAGCAGGCGCACCGCTTCCCGGGCGACGGCCGGCGTCTGTTCGGCCGGCTTGGCCAGCACGGTGTTGCCGGCGGCCAGGGCGGCCGCGACCTGGCCGGTGAAGATGGCCAGCGGGAAGTTCCAGGGGCTGATGCAGACCCAGGGTCCGCGGCCGGCCAGGCGCAGTTCGTTGCGCTCGCCGGTCGGCCCCGGCAGCAGCGCGGGCTGCATCACGCGTTCGGCCTCGCCGGCGTAGTAGCGCAGGAAGTCCACCGCCTCGCGCACCTCGGCCACGGCGTCGCCCCAGGTCTTGCGCCCCTCGGCGACCAGCAGCGCGCACAGCGGCGCCATGCGCGCCTCCATGGCATCGGCGGCGCGGCGCAGGGCTTGGGCCCGTTCGGCCACGGGCCGGGCATCCCAGGCCGGGAAGGCCGCGGCGGCGCGCGCCACCGCGGCCGGCGCTTCGCCCGCCTGCGCCTGCGCCACCGGCGGCACCCGCAGCTGCGCATGCGCCGCCAGCAGCGGCGCGCGCATCGCCGCCACCGCCAGGTCCAGGCCCGCGCTGTTGCGCCGGCCGGGCCCGTACAGCCCGGCCGGCAGCGGCAGGGCCGGCTGCTGCGCCAGCCGCGCCAGCGAGGCCCGGGCCTGGGCCAGCGGCGAGGCCAGCAGCTGGTCCAGGCCCACGGATTCGTCGGCCAGCTGGTGCACGAAGGAGGAGTTGGCGCCGTTCTCCAGCAGTCGGCGCACCAGGTAGGCCAGCAGGTCGCGGTGCTTGCCGACGGGTGCGTAGACCCGCACGCGCGGCTCAAAGCCTCCCCCGGATGGGGGAGGTTGGGTGGGGGCGAGCCCAGCCTGCCCCGAAGGGGTGTATCGCGAAAGAATTTCGCGATACACCCCCTCTCCCATGCCGTGCAGCCGTTGCAGTTCGAATGCGGCACCCTCGCGCTCGGCCATCTGCCGGATGGCGGCGATCGTCCCGGCGTTGTGCGTGGCGAACTGCGGGTAGATGGCGTCGGCGGCCTGCAGCAGCGCCCGGGCGCAGGCCAGGTAGGACACGTCGGTGTGCTGCTTGTGCGTGAACACGGGGTAGTGCGGCAGGCCCAGCTCCTGGGCGCGCTTGATCTCGGCGTCCCAGTACGCGCCCTTGACCAGCCGGCACATGAAGCGCAGGCCCAGGCGCCGCGCCAGGTCCGCCACGTGCTCGATCAGTTCCAGCGCGCGCGTCTGGTAGGACTGCAGCGCCAGGCCGAAGCCGCTCCAGCGCGGATGCCGCTGCGCGACGCTTTCGGCCAGCGCCTCGAACACCGCCAGCGACAGCTCCAGCCGGTCCACCTCCTCGGCGTCGATGGTGAGGTTGAGGTTGGACCGGGCGGCCTGCTCGCACAGCTGCCACACGCGAGGCACCAGCTCGCGCAGCACGCGCTCGCGCTGCGCCTCCTCGTAGCGCGGGTGCAGCGCGCTCAGCTTGATGGAGATGCCGTCGCTCTCGGCCGGCGCCCGCGCGGCGTCGCCGCGCGCCGCGATGGCGGCGATGGCCGCGCGGTAGCTGGCCAGGTAGCGCTCGGCGTCGTGCGCGGTGCGCGCGCCTTCGCCCAGCATGTCGTAGGAGAACAGCAGCGCGGGCTGGGCGCGCCGGGCTGCATCCGCTTCGTCCAGCGCGGCGCCGATGTCCTGCCCCAGCACGAACTGGCGGCCCAGCAGCTGCACCGCGCGCAGCGTCGCGGCCACCACGGTGCGCGCGCCCAAGCGGGCCAGCAGGCCGCCGCCGTCCGGGGCGTCCGCCTGCTCCGGCAGCAGCTTCTTGGACAAGGCGATCGCGGCATTCGACAGCCGCGCCAGGGCGCCGTCGGCCGCGCCGGAGAAATCGGCACGGCCCAGCTGGTCGGCGGTCAGCGCCACGGCAGTCTCGGCGTCCGGCACGCGCAGCAGGGCCTCGGCCAGGCGCATCAGCGCCAGCCCCTCGGCGCTGGAAATGGGGTACTCCTTGAGCAGGCTTTCCATCGCCCAGAAAGGCGGCGGATGCCGGCGCACCGCCTGCACCCAGGGGGCGGCGGCGGCCGCGGCGGCAGCCCAGTCGAGGGCGCCTTCGAGCCGGCGCAGGCGGTCGGCCAGGACGGCGGCTTCGGGGCGGTAGGGGGAAGGCAGGCGGTCGGCGGCAGGTGTGTCCATGCCGCCATGGTGACGGGGTCTGTGGTGAATTTCAGGCTAAATATCGCCTTATCGCCGAACAATTCACTACGAAAAGGCTGGGCCGTGGCCGACATCGACCGCATCGACCGGAAGATCCTGGACGTGCTGCAGCACGACGGGCGCATCTCCAACCTCAAGCTGGCCGAGGCCGTGGCGCTGTCGCCCACGGCGGTGCTGGCGCGGGTGCAGCGCCTGGCGCGCGAGGGCTACATCCTGGGCTACGAGGCGCGCCTGGACCCGGCCAAGCTGGGCGCCGGCCTGCTGGTGTTCGTCGAGGTGCTGCTGGACCGCACCACGCCGGGCGTGTTCGACGCCTTCAAGGCGGCGGTGCAGGTGCATCCGGAGATCCTGGAGTGCCACATGGTGGCTGGCGGCTTCGACTACCTGCTCAAGACCCGCATGGCCGACATGCCGGCCTACCGCGGCTTTGCCGGCACGGTGCTGTGGCAGCTGCCGGGCGTGCGCGAGACGCGCACCTACGCGGTGATGGAGGAGGTGAAGAACACGGCCCGGCTGGCGCTGGGCTGAGCGGTGCCGGTGGGCAGTTTTCCTCACCCGGGCCGGGCGCGATGCGTCCTGGGCCGTTGCTGAGCCCCCGCTGGCGCGGGGAAGGTCACCATGGACCGTCCTCAACCCGACAAGGAGCAGCACGATGACCGACAAGTTCAGGCCGGGCGACCCGGTGGAGTGGAACTCGCACGGCGGCATCGCCAAGGGCAAGGTCAAGAAGAAGCTGACCAGCCGCACCCGCATCAAGGGCCACCAGGTGGCCGCCTCGCCCGACAACCCGGAGTACCTGGTCGAGACCGCCAGCGGGGCGCAGGCCGCGCATAAGCCCTCGGCGCTGCGCAAAGCGGGCCAGGAGGACAAGGCATGACGGCCGAGGCCGCATCGACCCTGGACGAGGCCAAGACCGTCCGCAACGAGTTCCGCGAGGCGGTGAACATGACGGTCGCGGAGCTGGAGAAATGGCTGGCCACGCCCGAGTCGCGCGAGGTGGGCTGGAAGGAGGAGGGGCAGGGCGAGTCCGTGGGCCACGCCTCCGGCCGGCGCATCGTGGAGCTGCTGGGCAAGCGCGCCCGCGACCTCAGCCGCGACGACCTGGCCCACATGCGCAAGGTGGTGGGTTACGTCCACCGCCACCTGGCGCAGCGCCCGCAGGCGGTGGAGAAGAGCCGCTGGCGCTATTCACTGATGAACTGGGGGCACGATCCGATGCGCCGCTGAGCGGCCGTCGGCCTCGTGCCCCGGGGCCGTTCAGCGGACCTTGCCGTCCTTCCAGGCCTGCAGCAGCTTGTCGTAGTCGATGGTCTCGCCCTTGGGCTTCTCGTTGGCCAGCTTGGCCCAGGGGGCGCCATTGGTGCTCAGGTACTTGGCCGGGTCTCCCTTGGGATTGAGCTTGGGCGCGCACTTGGCCATCCCGGCGCGCTCCAGCCGCGCCATCACCTGGTCCATCTCCTCGGCCAGCGTGTCCATCGCGGCCTGCGGGCTCTTCTCGCCGGTCACGGCCTGGGCCACGTTCTTCCACCACAGCTGCGCCAGCTTGGGGTAGTCCGGCACGTTGGTGCCGGTGGGCGTCCAGGCGACACGGGCCGGGCTGCGGTAGAACTCGACCAGGCCGCCCAGCTTGGGCGCCATGTCGGTCATGGCCTTGGACCGGATGTCGGATTCGCGGATGGGCGTGAGGCCCACCAGGGTCTTCTTCAGCGACGTGGTCTTGGCGGTCACGAACTGCGCATACAGCCAGGCCGCCGCCGTGCGGTTGGCGTCATGGCCGTTGAAGAACGACCAGGAGCCCACGTCCTGGTAGCCGTTCTGCATGCCCTGCTTCCAGTAGGGGCCGTTGGGGCCGGGGGCCATGCGCCACTTGGGCGTGCCGTCGGCGTTGACCACCGGCAGCCCGGGTTTGGTCATGTCGGCGGTGAAGGCGGTGTACCAGAAGATCTGCTGCGCGATCTGGCCCTGCGCCGGCACCGGCCCGGACTCGCCGAAGGTCATGCCGGTGGCGTCCTTGGGCGCGTACTTCTTCATCCAGTCCACGTACTTGGTCAGCGCGTAGACGGCCGCCGGCGAGTTGGTCGCGCCGCCGCGGGCCACCGAGGCGCCCACGGGCGTGCACTTGTCGGCGGCCACGCGGATGCCCCACTCGTCCACCGGCAGGCCGTTCGGGTTGCCGACGTCCGCGGTGCCGGCCATGGACAGCCAGGCATCGGTGAAGCGCCAGCCCAGCGACGGGTCCTTCTTGCCGTAGTCCATGTGGCCGTAGATCGGCTTGCCGTCGATGGTCTTCACGTCCTCGCTGAAGAAGGCGGCGATGTCCTCGTAGGCGCTCCAGTTCAGCGGCACGCCCAGGTCGTAGCCGTACTTGGCCTTGAACCTGTCCTTCAGGTCCTGGCGGGCGAACAGGTCGGCGCGGAACCAGTACAGGTTGGCGAACTGCTGGTCGGGCAGCTGGTAGAGCTTGCCGTCCGGCGCCGTGGTGAACTTGGTGCCGATGAAGTCCTTGATGTCCAGCCCGGGGTTGGTGAACTCCTTGCCCGCGCCGGCCATGTAGTCGGTCAGGTTCATCATCTTGCCGTAGCGGTAGTGCGTGCCGATCAGGTCGCTGTCGCTGATCCAGCCGTCGTAGATCGACTTGCCGGACTGCATCGAGGTCTGCAGCTTCTCCACCACGTCGCCTTCCTGGATCAGGTCGTGCTTGACGCGGATGCCGGTGATCTCCTCGAAGGCCTTGGCCAGGGTCTTCGATTCGTACTCGTGGGTGGTGATGGTCTCGGACACGACCGAGATCTCCTTCACGCCCTTGGCCTGCAGCTTCTTGGCGGCCTCGATGAACCACTTCATCTCGGCCATCTGCTGGTCCTTGCTCAGGGTCGACGGCTGGAACTCGCTGTCGACCCACTTCCTGGCTTCGGCCTCGCCGGCCCAGGCCTGGCTTGCGACCGCGCAGGCGGCGGCCAGGGCCAGTGCGGAATAGCGCATCTTCATCTCATGTCTCCTCAAGGATCACGCGCTCCCCCGATCTGCAGTGAGGGTCACCACGGCCCCGGGGAAGCAACCGGGCCGGATTCCCGAAACCAAGGCTAGCCGCGCCGCATGATCAGGGCCAGCACGGCCATCGAGACGGCGAAACTGATCCAGATGCTGGGCTCGCGCTCCAGCCCGAACCACTGGGTGAACTTGCCGGCCAGGCCGATGAACGCCAGGTTGATGTAGCCTGCCGCCAGCAGCCCGATGAACAGCCGGTCGCCGCGCGTCGTGGCGATCGGCAGGAAGCCCTTGCGCAGGGTGGTGGGCGACTTGAGCTCCCACACGGTCATGCCCGCGAGTAGCAGCACGATGCAGGTGAAGAACACCGCCACCGGCAGGGTCCAGGCCATCCAGTCGAGCATGGCGGTCCTCCTTCGTCAGACGCGGCCCATCGCGAAGCCCTTCGCGATGTAGTGCCGCACGAACCAGATGACGATGGCGCCCGGCACGATGGTGAGCACGCCGGCGGCCGCCAGCGTCGCCCAGTCCATGCCCGAGGCCGAGACGGTGCGCGTCATGGTCGCCACGATGGGTTTTGCGTCCACGCTGGTCAGCGTGCGGGCCAGCAGCAGCTCGACCCAGCTGAACATGAAGCAGAAGAACGCCGCCACGCCGACGCCGGCCTTGATCAACGGCAGGAAGATGGTGAGGAAGAAGCGCGGGAACGAGTAGCCGTCGATGTAGGCGGTCTCGTCGATCTCGCGCGGGATGCCGCTCATGAAGCCTTCCAGGATCCACACCGCCAGCGGCACGTTGAACAGCAGGTGGGCCAGGGCCACCGCGATGTGCGTGTCCATCAGGCCCACGGTGGTGTAGAGCTGGAAGAAGGGCAGCAGGAACACCGCGGGCGGCGTCATGCGGTTGGTGAGCAGCCAGAAGAACACGTGCTTGTCGCCCAGGAAGCTGTAGCGCGAGAAGGCGTACGCGGCCGGCAGCGCCACCGTCAGCGAGATGACGGTGTTGATGGCGACGTAGATCAGGCTGTTGATGTAGCCCGAATACCAGGACGGGTCGGTGAAGATGGTGCGGTAGTTGTCCCAGGTGAACTGCCGCGGCCAGAACGAGAAGCTGGAGAGGATCTCGCCGTTGGTCTTGAAGCTCATGTTGACCATCCAGTAGATGGGCAGCAGGGCGAAGACGATGTAGGCGACGAGGAACAGCGAGCGCGCCTGGAAGCGGGGCCTATTCATGGCCGTCCTCCTTGGATTGCGTCCCGACCCGCTGCATCCAGTTGTAGAGGATGAAGCACAGCAGCAGGATGATCAGGAAGTAGATCAGCGAGAAGGCCGCCGCCGGGCCCAGGTCGAACTGGCCCACGGCCTTCTGCGTGAGGTACTGCGACAGGAAGGTGGTGGCGTTGCCGGGGCCGCCGCCGGTGAGAACGAAGGGCTCGGTGTAGATCATGAAGCTGTCCATGAAGCGCAGCAGCACCGCGATCATCAGCACGCCGCGCATCTTGGGCAGCTGGATGTAGCGGAACACGGCGAGGCGGCTGGCGCCGTCGATGCGCGCGGCCTGGTAGTAGGCGTCGGGGATGGAGCGCAGGCCCGCGTAGCACAGCAGGGCAACCAGCGGCGTCCAGTGCCACACGTCCATCACCAGCACCGTGAGCCAGGCGTCGCGCGCGTTGCCGGTGTAGCTGTAGTCGATGCCGGCCTTCTGCAGCGCGGCGCCCAGCAGGCCGATGTCGCCGCGGCCGTAGATCTGCCAGATGGTGCCCACCACGTTCCAGGGGATCAGCAGCGACAGGGCCACCAGCACCAGCACCAGGGAGGCCTTCCAGCCCTGCGCCGGCATGGACAGCGCGAGGGCGATGCCCAGCGGGATCTCCACCGCCAGCACCGCCAGCGAGAAGGTGAGCTGGCGCAGCAGGGCACCGTGCAGCTCCTCGTCGCGCATCACCGAGGCGAACCACTCGGTGCCGACGAAGACGCGCCGGTCGGGCGAGATGATGTCCTGGACCGAGTAGTTCACCACCGTCATCAGCGGCAGGATGGCCGAGAACGCCACGCACAGCAGCACCGGCAGGACCAGCAGCCAGGCCTTCTGGTTGACGGGTTTGGTGGTTCCATTCATGCGACCAGCTCCTCGTCCTTGTAGAAACAGGTGTGCTCGCCCACCAGCTGCAGCCAGACCGGCTCGCCAGGCGCCGGCACGGGCGTGCCGGGCGCCAGGCGCGCCTTGACGCTCTGGCCGGCCACGGCGGCGGTGAGCATCAGGTAGGTGCCGATGTCCTGCAGCCGCGCCACCTGCGCGGGCAGGGCGCCCGCCTCGCCGGGGGCGGCCAGCCGCACGTACTCGGGGCGCACGCCGAGCTTGAGCTCGCCCTCGGGCAGCGCGCGCCCGGCGGCCAGCCGGGTGCCGCCCACCGACAGCGAGCCGCCGCCGTCGGCCTGCGCCGGCAGGAAGTTCATGCCGGGCGAGCCGATGAAGTGGCCGACGAAGGTGTGCCGGGGACGCTCGAACAGGGCGTCGGCGCTGCCCACCTGCACCGCGCGCCCGCGCGTCATCACCACCACCTGCTCGGCGAAGGTGAGGGCCTCGACCTGGTCGTGCGTGACGTAGATCAGCGTGAGCCTGAGCTCCTGGTGGATCTGCTTGAGCTTGCGCCGCAGCTGCCACTTCAGGTGCGGGTCGATCACCGTGAGCGGCTCGTCGAACAGCACGGCCGACACGTCGGAGCGCACCAGGCCGCGGCCCAGCGAGATCTTCTGCTTGGCGTCGGCGGTGAGCCCCGCCGCCCGCTGGTTCAGCTGGCCGGAGAGTTCCAGCATCTCGGCGATCTCGCCGACCCGCCGGGCGATCTGCGCCTGCGGCAGCCGGCGGTTGCGCAGCGGGAAAGCCAGGTTCTCGGCCACCGTCATGGTGTCGTAGATCACCGGGAACTGGAATACCTGCGCGATGTTGCGCTGTTGCGGGCTGCGGGTCGTGACGTCCTGGCCGTCGAAGCGGACGCTGCCCTGCGAGGGCGTCAGCAGGCCCGAGATGATGTTCAGCATGGTGGTCTTGCCGCAGCCCGAGGGCCCCAGCAGCGCGTAGGCCCCGCCGTCCTCGAAGCTCATCTTCAGCGGCAGCAGCGCGTAGTCGCTGTCGGCGCGCGGATTCGGGCGGTAGGCGTGGGCCAGGTCCAGGTCGATGCGCGCCATGTCAGGTCCTGGGCGGCCGGGGCGGCGCCACCAGCAGGGCGCCGTCGCTGCCGAACACATAGGTCTGCGAGGGATGCAGGTACAGGGTGATCGCCTCGCCCAGCCCGAAGCGGTGCACGCCGGGCAGCTGCGCCACCACCTCGCCGACGCCGGTGGCCACGTGGACGAAGGTGTCCGAGCCGGAAATCTCCGCCAGCTCCACGCTGCCCGCCAGGCCGATGTCGCCCGGGCCCTGGCGCACCCGCAGCGCCCCGGCGCGCACGCCCAGGGTCAGCGCCCCCGAGGCGGCGGACGGCAAGGGGATGGACAGGGCCAGCCCGCCGCCCAGCTCCACCCCCAGGCTGGCTGCGGTGGCCGCCAGCAGGTTCATCGGCGGGTCGCTGAAGGCACGGGCCACGCGCAGCGAGCGCGGCGCGTGGAACACCTCGGCGGTCGGCCCGTACTGCAGCAGCTCGCCGGCATCCAGCACGGCGGTGTAGCCGCCCAGCAGCAAGGCCTCGCCCGGCTCGGTGGTGGCATAGACGACCGTGGATTCGCCCGCGGCGAACAGCTGCGTGAGCTCGTCGCGCAGCTCCTCGCGCAGCTTGTAGTCCAGGTTGACCAGCGGCTCGTCCAGCAGCATCAGCGGCGCGCCCTTGGCCAGCGCGCGGGCCAGCGCCACCCGCTGCTGCTGGCCGCCGGAGAGCTCGGCCGGGTAGCGGTCGAGGAACATATCGATGTGCAGGCGGCGGGCCAGCTGCCGCACGCGGTCGGCGACGTTCCTGTCGCCGCGCAGCTTCATCGGCGAGGCGATGTTGTCCGCGACGCGCAGCGACGGGTAGTTGATGAACTGCTGGTAGACCATGGCGACATTGCGCTCGCGCACGGGCACGCCGGTCACGTCGCGCCCGTCCACCCGGACGCTGCCGCGGCTGGGGCGGTCCAGTCCGGCCATGATGCGCATCAGGCTGGTCTTGCCGGCCTGCGTGGCGCCCAGCAGCACCGTCACGGCGCCGGGCTGCGGCGCCAGGCTCATCTCGTACAGCCACTGCTGCGCGCCCACGCTCTTGCCGATGCGGTCCAGGGTCAGCTGCATCACGCCACCATCCGTGTTTCGTGCCGATCTTCCATCCAGCAGGCCACCGCGTCGCGCTGCGCCGGGCTGGAGTGCAGCCCGAGCTTGCTGCGGCGCCACAGCACGTCGTCCGCCCGGGTGGCCCATTCGTCGCGGCGAAGGTGGTCGAGCTCGGCCTCGTACAGGCCCGGCGCCACTTCCCGGCCCATGCCGGCGGCGGAAGCTGGCAGGAACCGGTCGACGCGGGCGCCATAGCTGCGCGCGAGGCGCAGCAGCAGCGGGTCCGGCAGCCAGGGATGGCTCCGCGCCAGGGCCTGGCAGAACCGCGCCAGGTCCACGTCGGGCCGCCGGGCGGGGCCGATCCAGGCGCTCAGGTCGCCGCCGGGAAGCAGGGCCTGCCGGGTCCACGCCGGCCGGGACTGGCCCAGCATGCGGCCGACCTGGTCGGCCGCCTCCTCGGCCAGCTTGCGGAAGGTGGTGATCTTGCCGCCCCACACCGTCAGCAGCGGCGCGCCCACCGTGTCCGGCTCCAGCAGGTAGTCGCGCGTGACGGCCGACGGGTCGCCCGAGGCGTCGTCCAGCAGCGGGCGCACGCCCGAGTAGCTCCACACCACGTCGGCCGGGGCGACCGGCCTGCGCAGGTAGCGGCTGGCCTGCCCGCACAGGTAGGCGGTTTCGGCGGCGTCGATGCGCGCGCCGCGGGCGTCGCCGCGCAGCTCCACGTCTGTGGTGCCGATCAGGGTGAACCGCTGCTCGTACGGGATGGCGAAGATGATGCGCTTGTCGGCGTTCTGGAACACGTAGGCGTGGTCGTGCTCGAAGCAGCGCGGCACCACGATGTGGCTGCCCTTGACCAGCCGCAGGCTGCGGCCGGGGCCCGCGCCGGCGCCGGCCGGGCGGGCCTGGCGCAGGAAGCCCTCGGCCCAGGGGCCGGCGGCGTTGACCAGCACCCGCGCGCCCAGCTCGCGGGCCGGGCCGCCGGCCGGCTGCAGGGTTGCCGTCCAGCCCTGCGCACCGCGCACGGCGGCTGTCACGCGGGTGCGGGTGTGGACCACCGCGCCGCGCTCGCGTGCATCGATCGCGTTGAGCACCACCAGGCGGGCGTCGTCCACCCAGCCGTCGGAGTACACGAAAGCGCGGTCCAGGTGCGGCTGCAGGCATTGCCCCAGCGCATGGCCGCGCAGCGAGACCGTCTGGCAGCCGGGCAGCAGCTGGCGCCGCGCCAGATGGTCGTACAGGAACAGCCCGGCGCGGATCATCCAGGCCGGGCGCATGGCGGCGTCGTGCGGCATCACGAAGCGCAGCGGCCGCATGATGTGCGGCGCGCTGCGCAGCAGCACCTCGCGCTCCTGCAGCGCCTTGCGCACCAGCGAGAACTCGTAGTGTTCGAGGTAGCGCAGGCCGCCGTGGATCAGCTTGGTGGACGCGGACGAGGTATGCGAGGCCAGGTCGTCCTGCTCGCACAGCACCACCCGCCAGCCGCGGCCGGCGAGGTCGCGCGCGATGCCAGCGCCGTTGATCCCGCCGCCGACCACCAGCACGTCGCAGCCGGCGCACGCCGGGGCCTCGCCGCGCGCGGCGGGGGGTGCCTGCGTGTGTGCTCCAGGATTCACGGCCTGCCCTTGTGTGTGTCCGTGGTGGTTCGGTTTTTTTCATTCTTGTTGTTTTGGGCGCGCTTTCCCTCAGCGTTTTCCCTCGCCTTGTTCGTTATTTTTCGTTTTAGAGTCGCCCGCTGGATTGCCAGGGCCCAATGGGATGTGGTGGTGAATTCGAATCCGCGCCAGATCAAGCTGCTGAACGTGGTCCGTCTGCGCGGGGCGGCCACCGTGGAGGAACTGGCCGACACCCTGGGCGTGACGCTGCAGACCGTGCGGCGCGACGTGCAGCGCCTGGCGGATGCCGGCCTGCTCGCGCGCTTCCACGGCGGGGTGCAGGTGCCGAGCTCGACGGTCGAGAACATCGCGCACCAGCAGCGCGAAAGCCTCAACGCCGCCGGCAAGGCCGCCATCGCCCGCGCCGTGGCGGGCCAGGTGCCCAACGGCTGCTCGCTGGTCATCAACATCGGCACCACCACCGAAGCCATCGCCCGCGCCCTGCTGCACCACACGGGGCTGCGCGTGATCACCAACAACCTCAACGTGGCCGCCATCCTCAGCGGCAACCCCCAGTGCGAGGTGATCGTCGCCGGCGGCGTGGTGCGCACGCGCGACCGGGGCATCATCGGGGAGGCGACGGCCGACTTCATCCGCCAGTTCAAGGTCGACATCGCCCTGATCGGCATCTCGGGCATCGAGGCCGACGGCTCGCTGCGCGACTTCGACTACCGCGAGGTCAAGGTGGCCCAGACCATCATCCAGCAGTCCCGCGAGGTCTGGCTGGCCGCCGACCATAGCAAGTTCAACCGGCCGGCGATGGTGGAGCTGGCCACGCTGCCGCAGATCGACCGCCTGTTCACCGACCGCGCGCCCCCGGAGCCGTTCCCCACCCTGCTGGCCGACGCTGGCGTACGCTGCGACATCGCCGCCGAATGAAAGCACACGCATGACCTACCTGCTCGCCCTGGACCAGGGCACCTCCAGCTCGCGCAGCATCGTGTTCGACGGCCAGGGCCGCATCGTGGCCCAGGCGCAGCGCGAGCTGCCGCAGATCTTCCCGCAGCCCGGCTGGGTCGAGCACGACGCGATGGAGATCTGGCGCGGCCAGCTGGCCACCGCGCGCGAGGCACTGGCCCAGGCCGGCATCCATGCGCGCGAGGTGCGCGCGCTGGGCATCACCAACCAGCGCGAGACCACGGTGCTGTGGAACCGCGCGACGGGCCAGCCCATCCATCACGCCATCGTCTGGCAGGACCGGCGCACCGAGCCCCTGTGCGTCCGGCTGCGCGAGCAGGGCCACGAGGCGCTGATCCGCTCGCGCACGGGGCTGGTGATCGACGCCTACTTCGCCGCCACCAAGATCGCCTGGCTGCTCGAAAACGTGCCCGGCGCGCGCGAGCAGGCGCTGCGGGGCGAGCTGGCCTTCGGCACCATCGACAGCTGGCTGCTGTGGCAGCTGACGGGCGGCGCCCTCCATGCCACCGACGTGAGCAATGCCTCCCGCAGCATGCTGTTCGATATCCACCGCAACCGCTGGGACGACGAGCTGCTGGCACTGCTGGACATCCCTGCCTCCTTGATGCCCTCGGTGCTGCCCTCCAGCGCCGCGTACGGGCCCACGCGGGCCGATCTGCTGGGTGCGCCCATCGCCATCGGCGGCGTGGCCGGCGACCAGCAGAGCGCGCTGTTCGGCCAGGCCTGCTTCGCGCCCGGCATGGCCAAGAACACCTACGGCACCGGCTGCTTCATGCTGATGCACATGGGCGGGCGCTTCCAGCGCTCGGCCAATGGGCTGATCACCACCAGCGCGGCGCAGGCCAGCGCCCGGCCCGAGTTCGCGCTGGAGGGAAGCGTGTTCGTCGGCGGCGCCGTGGTGCAGTGGCTGCGCGACGGCCTCAAGGCCATCAGGAGCAGCGCCGAGATCGAGGCCCTGGCCGCCAGCGTGCCCGACACCGGCGGCGTCACCCTGGTGCCGGCCTTCACCGGCCTGGGCGCGCCGTACTGGCAGCCCGACGCCCGCGGCACCCTGACCGGCCTGACCCGCGGCACCACCATCGCCCACGTGGCGCGCGCCGCGCTGGAGAGCATCGCCTGCCAGAGCGCGGCGCTGCTGCAGGCCATGAGCCGCGACGCCCAGGTCGCCGGCGGCGCCCCGCTGGCCGAGCTGCGCGTGGACGGCGGCGCCAGCGTGAACGACCTGCTGATGCAGTTCCAGGCCGACCTGCTGGGCATCCCGGTCGTGCGGCCGGCGGTGACCGAGACCACGGCGCTGGGAGCCGCCTACCTGGCGGGGCTGTCGGCCGGCGTGTTCGGCGGCACCGCCGACCTGACGGCCCTGTGGCGCGCCGAACGTCACTTCGAGCCGGCCTGGGACCGCGGCCGCGCGGCCGAGCACATGGCGCGCTGGGAGCACGCGGTGCGGCAGGCCACCGCTTCCTGAAAGCGCCGCCCGGCGCGCACAATGGCCTGGCCCGCTCCAGGGCATGCCCCCAAGGAGACCGCCATGACACGCCAACCCGTCCTGATCGCCGTGGCCGCAGCCGCGCTGGCGCTGCCGGCCTGGGCCCAGAGCCTCAAGCCCGGCCTCTGGGAGGTGCAAAGCCGCCTGCACGGCAACCCGCAGATGGAGCAGGCCATGGCCGAGATGAACCGGCAGATGGCCGGCATGTCCCCCGCCCAGCGAAAACAGATGCAGGAGACGATGGCCCGGCAGGGCGTGCAGATCGGCGCCGGTGCGGGCGGCGCCACCGCCACCCGCATCTGCATGACCCGCGAGATGGCCGAGCGGGGCGAGGTCACGGGCCAGCAGGGCGACTGCAGGACCCACGGGCAGCAGCGCATCGCCAACACCCTGAGGATGGCCTTCACCTGCACCCAGCCGCCCGCCCGCGGCGAGACGCAGGTCACCTTCCTGGGCCCCGAGGCCTACAGCATGAAGATGACCTCCACCACCACGGTGGCCGGCAAGGACGAAACCGTGAGCATGGAAGGCTCGGGCAAGTGGGTCGCCGCCGACTGCGGCAACATCAGGCCGCTGGTGCCGCCGAAGAAGTAGGCCCGCGGCTCTTTTGCACTTCCCAACACGGCAGGCGCCCCACAGCCGGCCTGGCTGTGGTCCAGTGGATGGCATGGACCACCACCCCGGCATCTTCCCGACCTTCTTCCTGTCCGGCTTCGAGTGCTCGACCTTCGACTGGAAGGGCGGCGGCCGCCGCAACCTGGTCGAGGAAACCCAGCACCGCGAGCATGCGATGGAGGACTACCGGCTGCTGCGCGAGCTGGGCATCGCGGTGGCGCGCGAGGGGATCCCCTGGCCGCTGGCCGACCGGGATGGGCGGTTCGACTTCAGCTGCATCGAGCCCATGGTCGAGGCCCTGCGGACGCACCGCATCACGCCGGTCTGGGACCTGTGCCACTACGGCTACCCCGACGGCCTGGACCCTTTTTCCGCCGAGTTCAGCCGCTCCTTCGCGCGCTACTGCCGCGCCGCGGCCGAGCATGTGTCGCAGCGCCTGCCGGGCCCGTACTTCTTCACGCCGATCAACGAGATCACCTTCTTCGCCTTCTGCGGCGGCGAGTGGGGCTGGGTCGCGCCGTACTGCAACAGCCGCAAGGACCGCGAGCGCCTGCGCATCGCGCTGTGCGCGGCCGCCATCGCCGGCGTCAAGGCGATCCGCGAGGTGCTGCCCGAGGCGCGCATGATGCACGTCGATCCGCTGGTGCAGGTGGTGGCGCCGAGGGACCGGCCCGACCTGGCCGACGAGGCGGCGCACGAAACCCACGTCGACACCTTCCTGGCGTGGGACATCCTGTGCGGGCTGGCGCACCCCGAGCTGGGCGGCTCGCCCGAGGTCCTGGACATCGTCGGCGCCAACAACTACTCGTTCGGGCAGATGGAGTACCGGCAGGAGGGCCCGCACCAGGCACTGGAGCCCGGCCATCCCGGCATCGAGCCCCTGTGCCACCTGCTGCAGCGCATCTGGGAGCGCTACCGCCGCCCGATGGTGATCGGCGAAACCAGCGGCATGGGGCAGGGCCGGCCGGAGTGGCTGCGCGACGTGATGCACGAGGCGCTGGCGGCGGTGAACCAGGGGATGGACCTGCATGGCGTGTGCCTGTTCCCGGCCGTGGACATGCCCGACTGGCACACCGGACAGTGGCTGCACAACGGCATCTGCGACCTGGTCGAGGAAGAGGGCGGGCGGCTGCGGCGCGTGCCGCACGCGCCCTACGTCGACGAACTGCGCCGCTGGCAGAAGGAGCTGAACCGGGTGACGGTGCTGGACGCGGACCCGTACAGCGACCCGGTGGACCTGGGCGACGTGGTCGAGGCCGCCAGGCGCCTGCGGCCGCGCCCGGACGCCGACTGGCACTAGGGCTTCGTCGCATCGATCCAGTGCTCGACGGCGTTCGATGGAGAGCCCAGACCTGGTGCCGGCGCAAAGGAGTGCAGTAGCGCCGGTGCACCGAAAGGAAGACCGGACCATCTCAGCAATCCCAAGCAACAATTCAGACGCAGAGCCGCTGCGTCACGACGTCTGCTCTGGGTCGGAAGCGGACATCTTGAAGTTATAGGGTCGTGAATCCGCCATCCATCACGATTTCGCTACCGATCGCGTAGGCCGACTCGTCGGAGGCGAGGAATACCGCAGCGTGCGCGATTTCCACCGGGTCTGCGAACCTTCCGGCCGGCAGCTGCTTGAGCAGGGACTGGCTCATCTCCTGCAGCGCGTCGTCAGGCAGGCCCAGTTTTCGGTAGATCGGTGTTGCGACGGGGCCCGGACTAAGCGTGTTGACGCGCACGCCACGTGAGACAAGTTCGCCCGACAGCGTGCGCGCCAGTGAGCGCAGTGCGGCCTTCGTGGCCGAATAGACGCTGGAAGTCGCCATTCCGATGTGTGCATTGACCGAGCCGGTTAGCACGATGGACGCAGGATTTGCGAGGACCGGAAGCAAGGCCTGCATCAGGAAGAAGGGTCCCTTGAGGTTGACGTCGACAGAGCGGTTGAAACTCTGTTCGTCCCACTCCTCCAAGGGCTTGAACACGCCGATGCCGGCGTTGAGCACGGCGACATCGAGTCGGCCGAAAGTATCCTCCACGCGCAAGCGGAGCAGTTGCTGGTCGCCGGCTTTGCCGGCATCAATCCTGACCACAGGGACTTCGCGTCCCAGTTCCTGCCGCGCGCGGTCCAGGGTGTTCTCGTTCCAGCCGGTCACCATCACGCGCGCGCCTTCCAGCAGGAACTGCCGGGCAGTTGCCAATCCGATGCCTGTCGTCCCGCCGGTGATGAGGGCGCGCTTTCCTTTGAGTCTGTCCATGTTGCTGGGTCCTGTTTTGTGCGGCCGATTGCCGAGAAGCGGACCTTAGGACTGCGGCTACTTCGGGACTCGCCAGATATGGACATGTTGTTCCCGAAGCTGATGTCCGCTTTCGGCCAGAAGCAGCCGTCCAGTCCGTCGGACGGGCAGCCCGGTTAACATGGCTGGGTGATGAGGCGCATGCACTCCGGAAAGCGAGAACTGATCGTCGGCGCCGGTTGGCTAGCTTTGGCTGGCTTGGCCGGTTGCGCCGCGCCGCTGGCGACCCGCACGGACGCCGCCATCCCGTGGCCGTCATCGATCTCTGACCAACAGGCCGGGGAAGCCGCGTTCCTTGCTTTGGGTCTCGTGGGTACCCCGTACCGCTATGGGGGCAACACGCCCGAGACCGGGTTTGATTGCAGCGGCTTGATCGGTTACGTCTACCAGCAATCGGCAGGCATCTCACTGCCACGAACGGTGGCGCAGATCAGCCGCTGGGGCCAGTCAATCGACGCCGGTGCGGTGCGCGCCGGGGACCTGGTGATCTTCGGCAGCAACGGCGTTGCGTCGCATGCGGCCATCCACGCCGGTGAGTCGCGCTTCGTGCACGCTCCCAGCACCGGAGGCACCGTTCGGCTGAATGTGATCAGCGAGCGCTACTGGAAGACGCGTCTCCTGGACTACCGCCGAGCCTGAGTTAACCCTCGGCTGCGCGGGCACCGAGCCGCTGTCGTCTCTGGTGTGCGCTCAAACAGGGGAAGGGATGTCCGCTCCGGGTCGGAACCGGCCGTAGGGCGCATCGTCGCCGCTGCGCGCAAGGAGCTCACGACGCCAGGCCCTGAAAGCTGGCCAGCTGTAACAGGCGTGCATCGAATGTGTCGCACCAGAGTCGCGCTGTCGACGCGGCGGGACGCGATCGCCAGACGTGGTGCGCGCACTGCGTGGATGAGCAGGCACACGTGGGGGAAATCGTCATGAGGGGCGCACGCCAATAATGCGCGTCCCTCGGCAGATGCCGGCACTTCGAAAGTCAAGCATGCGCTTCCCCTTACGTCACCGCCCCGTCACCGCGGTACTGTTCTCGCTGCTGCTCCTGGGCGGCTGCGGCGGCGGCGACGATCGCCCGCCGGCTGGCGCCCCGCTCGCCGTGCAGGCGAAGGGGACAGCCAACCCGTCGCAATCGGATCCCTCGTGCGCCGCGCTCACCGCGAACGGCTCCGTGGTCGTCGGCTCCGGCCTGCCGGGCGACCCGGCGGCGCCCGAGCTCGCGTCCGGCTACCGCACGGGCCTGCAGGCGGTGCATGCCAAGAGCTTCATGGTGGTGACGGCCAACCCGCTCGCCAGCAAGGCCGGCTGCGACGTGCTGAAGGCCGGCGGCACCGCGGCCGACGCGGCCGTGGCGGTGCAGGCGGTGCTCGGCCTGGTCGAGCCGCAGTCGAGCGGCCTCGGCGGCGGCGCCTTCCTGATGCACTACGACGCCAGGACCCAGGTGGTGCAGACCTACGACGGGCGCGAAACGGCGCCGGCCGCGGCGACGGAGAACCACCTGCGCTGGATCGACGACCAGAACGACCGCACCACGCCGCGCCCGAGCGCGCGTGCGAGCGGCCGCTCCATCGGCACGCCCGGCGCCGTGCGGATGCTCGAGCTGGTGCACCAGGAGCACGGGCGCAAACCCTGGAAGAACCTGTTCGACGCCGGCATCGACCTGGCGGACAACGGCTTCCGGATCCCGGGCCGGATGGCGGATGCGATCGCCGGCGCGCGCACCAACCTGCAGCGCGACGCCGAAGCGGCGGCGACCTACCTGAACCCGGACGGCTCGGCCAAGGCGCTGGGCACGGTGCTGACGATCCCGGCCTATGCGGCGACGCTGAGGGCCATCGCGGAAGGCGGCGCGGATGCGTTCTACACCGGGCCGATCGCGCGGGACATCGTGGCCAAGATCAACGTCACCGCCAGCGCCGACGGCAGCACGCCGATCACGCCCGGCAAGACCACCGCGGCGGACCTCGCGAACTACCGCGCCAAGAAGCGCGACGCGGTGTGCACCACCTACCGCGTCTACTGGGTGTGCGGCATGGGCCCGCCGTCCTCCGGCGGCATCGCGGTGGCGCAGGCACTGGGCATCCTGGAGAACTACGACCTGCGCCTGTACCCGCCCACCGACGTGGACAACGAGGGCGGCCGGCCGCAAGCGATGGCCGTGCACCTGGTGACGGAAGCCCAGCGCCTGGCCTATGCGGACCGCGACAAGTACGTCGCCGACACCGACTACCAGCCGCTTCCCGGCAACGGCGTTGCCACGATGGTCGACAAGGACTACCTGCGCGCCCGCGCGGCCCTGATCAATCCCGCCACCAGCATGCGCACGGCGCAGCCGGGCAACCTCGGCCCCGTCCCGGCCGGCATCATGCCGCCCTCGCCCGAGAGCGGCACGACGCACATGACCATCGTCGACCGCGACGGCAACGTGGTGTCGATGACGACCACCATCGAGGCGGGCTTCGGCTCGTACCACATGGCGCGCGGCTTCATGCTGAACAACGAGCTGACCGATTTTTCCGCCGCGCCCGCCGACGCCAACGGCCAGCCGATCGCCAACCGGGTCCAGGCCGGCAAGCGCCCGCGCAGCTCGATGGCGCCCACGCTGGTGTTCCGCAAGGCGGCCGACGGCTCGCGCGGCGAGTTCCTGATGGCCACCGGTTCGCCCGGCGGCGCGGCGATCATCCAGTACGTGACCAAGACGCTGGTGAGCGCGCTGGACTGGAACCTCGATGCGCAGCAGGCGACCTCGCTGGTGAACTTCGGCGCCTCCAACAGCCCGAACACCTCCATCGGCGGCGAGCATCCGAAGATCAATGCCGCCAACAACGGCGCCAACGATCCACTGGTGCTGGAGCTGCGCGCGATGGGGCACACGGTGAACGTCGGCTCGCAGGCCAGCGGCGTCGGCACCGTCATCCGGCTGCAGGACCGCAAGGGCACCCTGCAAGGCGGCGCCGACCCGCGCCGTGAAGGGCTGGTGCTGGGAGATACTTTCACGCCTTGAGTCCGGCGGCGGTTCCATGTTTCGTCTAGCGGGGGCGTTGCAGACTGCACAGAAGCGACACAGGCGGACGCCTGCAACCAACGCGGTCAGGGCTGGCGCTCCTGCCGGGTATGGGGATGGTGATGCCGTTCATAGTGCTGCCGGAGCAGATCTTTGCCGTAGTCATTTCCGTTCGGAGTCCTGACAACACTGTGAATGTGTTCCCTCGTTGCCCGTCCTCTCTCCAAATGCGTCAGCGCGATCGGTGCTTGATGATCGAACTCGATGAGGATCACGGGACTTTGCACACGGTAGTAGAACACCCCGTCATTCCTGGTCTCCCCGATCCAGGCGAAGTACGTGTCGTCAAGGTGTCGCATGACTTCGCTCATCTTCACCGAAGCGTGCTGTTCGCGCAGGTTGCCGACATGCACGGAGATCAAGTCGACAAGGCGGGCCCGTTGCCGCGCAGACAACTCCCGGGCAGGTATGCCGGCATGGTCAAGAACGAGGTTGTCCTTGAACGCTTCAGCCAGGGTATTCGCCCCAGCTTTGGCAGCGCTTAGAACGGCTTTTCTCCGTTGTGACGCACTCAGGTCGTTGATCAGCTCAAGCCCCTTGGCTTGCTCCACTTGGAGCACGGCCGTACCGGCGTACTTTCCGGCTTTCGCGACAGCCGGCTCCGACCCCATGAAAGTGGGTGTCATGACGACTTGATCACCAAGAACGAAGTAGTTGATGACCAGGTGATGGCCATCGAGCTGCCAACCCCAGGGCTGATCGGCCGACGGTTCGCCCATCAGTGTCAGGTAATAGTAGCCCTCTCCGTATTCGTCAAACTTGCCGGTCAGTTCGGCGAGCGTGTGATTCAGGCGCATGATGTCTTGTGACTGGCGCAGACCTTTGGCGCTGAGTGACGCCCTGAGTAGCCCCAGTGCCACATCGCGCTGGCCCGCGCTCATCTCGCCAAATGCAACTCCCTGGCGGACGTAGAAGTGCGGGTTCATCCACTTCCGCCACTCGATGTCGTCAACGGGAAACCTAGTCTTCGCGCGCTGCGCCTCGGTCAGGGCGCTGAGGAACTCGACAGCAGCTTGGCGGACGGGCTCGGTCGATACGCCTGTCGATCGGTTTTCGAAGAGATTCGGCACCACCCGTCCATCTGTGGTCACCCCCCGGAACGGTTCGCCAAGCCCACGCGCCTCTGCTTCAAGCGACCTGCGCAGGTTAATGTCAGCCCGCGACAGCGCTGGTTCGCTTTGCTGGGCGGTCGCGTGTAGCGGCACAGTCAAAGCGACTGACATCACAGCGATGGCGCAGAGCGGGCTGCGTGCGGGGCCTGAAAATCGGTTCATCGCTTGCTCCTTGAAAGTTGTTGCGTGCGAGGTGCGAGATGGGATCAGGGCGCCAGCACCAGAACCTCGTGCAGGTCGGTCGCGGCATCTCCACCCACACGCAGCGCGCCGCCGAACACGTGAATCCGGTTGCCGATGGCAGCCGCACCCAACCCATGCCGCGCCGTCGGCAGCGGCGGGGCGGCGCTCCACCGGTCGGCCTGAGGGTCATAGACCCAGCTCTCGGAGAACACCTTTTGTTCGGGCACCCACTGCTCGCCGCCAAACGCGAAGAGCCTGCCGCCTTGCGCGGCAGCCGCCAAACCCCCTTGTGCCTGAGGCATCGGCGCACGCGTCTCCCAGCGGCGGATGGCCGGATCGAACACCTCCAGGGTGGGGACATTCACCTGCCGCAGGCTGCCGTCGGGCTGCTTGAGCGCCTGCCGGCCCCCGACCACGTAAATCTTGCCGCCGATGACCGCGCCGGCTGCGCTGTTGCGCGCGGTCGGCGCATCGGGCAGCCGTGACCAGCGGCCGGTGGCGGTATCGAACATTTCTGCCAGGTTCGTGTCGGCATGGTCGTTGAAGTGGCTGGCGTCGCGGCTGGCACGCACCCGGCCGCCGAAGACATAGACCTTGCCGTCCACCGCGGCTGTGACGCCTTCGGCTCGCGGCTGCGCCATGGGAACCCCGGTGCGCCAGCGATCGGCCGCCGGGTCGTACACGAACACCTCGGGCTGCGCCTGCCAGTTGGGAAAGCCCCCGCTGAAGCCGCCAATGCCGTAGAGCAGGCCGCCGGCTGCGGCCAGCGCGATGTGATGCCGAGCCTGCGGCAGCGTGGCCAGGCGCGTCCATCGATCGCCGGCAGGATCGTAGGCCTCGAAGTGCGCCGAGTAGCCCGTGTTCGGGCTGAGCAGGCCGCCGGCGACATAGATGCGGCCGTTCAGCACTTCGGGATACAGCTCCTGGCGGGCCACGCCGGCCGGTGCCGCCTTGCTCCAAGTCGCCGCTTGCTGCGCCGGTGCGTGCGCGGCGGCCGCGGCGAGGGCCGCCGCCGCCACTGGAGCGGCCAGGTGCCTGAGGTAGCTTGATGAGGTGTTCATTCGCTTGTCCGGTGCTCGATGCGATGGCTGCATGTTAGGAAGGGTGCGGCCGCGCGACTACCTACATAATCCTGCATGGCCTGTTAACCTACAGTGAACAATGCGCTCCCTGCTCCCCGATCTCGAGCTGTTCGCCGCGATTGCCCGCCACGGCAGCTTCCGGCGCGCCGCGGCCGAGCGGAAGGTGTCGACCTCACTGGTCAGCCAGGGGATGCGCAAGCTCGAGGACCAGCTCGGCGTGGTGCTGCTGCGGCGCACCACCCGCAGCGTCGCGCCGACGGCCGCCGGCGCCGAGCTGCTGGTCAGCCTGGAGCCAGGGCTGCGGCAGATCCAGGACGCGGTCGAGCGCATCAACCTGCATCGCGGCTCGCCGATCGGGGCGTTGCGCATCAACGCGCCCGCGCCGATCGCGCAGTTCCTGCTGGCTCCGCTGGCCGCGCGCTTCACACGCGAACACCCGGACGTCGCCATCGAGATCGTCGCGGAGGCTGCCAGGCAGGACATCGTGCTGGAGGGCTTCGACGCCGGCGTGCGCTTCGGCAAGGACGTGCCGCAGGACATGGTGGCGGTGCGCATCGGGCAGCCCCAGCGGTACGCCATCGTCGCCTCGCCGCGCTACTTGCGCGATGTGCCCGAGCCGCGCGCCCCGCGGGAACTCAAGCGCCACGAATGCATCCGCCGGCGGTTCCCCGCGGGCACGCTGCAAGCCTGGGAGTTCCAGCGGCGGATTGCGAACGTGGAGGTGCCGGTTGGGCGGATCGTGGTCAATGATGCGCAGATCGCGGTGAACGCGGCGGTGGCCGGCGGCGGGCTGGCCTACGTGCACGAGAAGTACGTGGAGCGCGAGATCGCTGCCGGCGAACTCGTGCGGTTGCTCGAGCCCTGGTCGCCGGGCATCGGCGTGCCCTACCTCTACTACCCACGGCAACGTTATCTATCTGCGGCGCTGCGCGCCTTCATCGACCTTGCGCGTATGCAGGCGCCTGCGGTGGACTAACTCGCGCGCTCTCGAGTACTCAACCTGAACCCCTGCGGCGGGAACTCGAGAAGGCTTTCTGGGATGTGTACGCTTTGGGTCGGAGCAGACATCGACTGAGCCCGCTTATTCAGGCAACTGCGAGAACCAGTCCCGGTAAGGCGTGTTTCTAGCCAGCTTGCGGTTGAAGTCCGGCGCACCGTCGGTCCACCACACGGGACCTCGTTCTCCAAGCGCTCGCTTCACGGAATCCACCTGATCGCGAGCGGCCCGACGCTCCGCCTCGGAAAGCGCGCCGCGCAGAGCACGCCTCGCGTCCATCAGCTGCTTCACCAGCGCATCCCACACGTTCTCAGGGATGCCCGGGTTTGCCTTGCTCCGCGCAGCGATCGATCAGGCACCACAGTGCGACCGCCTTGGCGGATGTTCAGGACGCCGTCATTCGCCATTGCAATGGCAACGGCGCGGACCCGGGGCATCAATGGTCGCCACTCATCCCGCTCCAGCGCTCTGGCGGCTTCCGACGGACAGATCGTCGCCGGCGGCTCACGGCTGTCCAGGAGGGTCGTAATGGCTTTGCAAATCTGTCCGTCCGTCACGCGCATGGACGTGATGGTGGCACGCCCGGCCGGAGCACGCAGATGTCTGCTTCCGGCCAGAAGCAGCCGTTTAAATCGGTTGTGACAAGCGCCTCAGGAAGGCTCGACTCCCGCGGGCCACCCCGGACCCGCCCGGTTCTGAGGGTGGGCGACGACGCCGCTAACAAGATGCTGAACCGAACTTGCCCTGGGCTCTCACGTCTGTGCGAGCACATTGGCCGGAATAGGGCAGTTGGTGCAAACGCGAGGGTCGCACAAGCGGCAGAGAGTGCAGCGTTCCAAGTCTGTGGTCTCAAGCGATGTCAGCATCTTGTGCAGAAGGGCAGCGAACGTCTCCTGCTCGCTCGCGGACAAACCTGCCAGCAGCGGACGCATGGCAGCCAGGCGCCTTTTGAGAAGTTCCTCCCGCAGCGCTTCACCATTGGCGGTGAGATAGAGCGCAACGGCGCGTCGGTCGCGACCGACGCGCCTTTCAACAAGATCATCGGCAACGAGTCGGTCCACAAGGCGCACCGCCCCAGGGTGGGACAGCCCAAGAATGCGCCGCAGTTGGTCGTTAGATGGGCCGGAGCCGTACCCAATGACGACCAGAGCTGCGGGTGTCTCGCCCACGTGACTCAAGATGTCCCGCGCCATCTCCTCGATGCGGTCGGCAACGGCCAGCCCGACAACGCCGAGTAGGTTGGCGGTGCGGTCAGCCGCCCGCCTTGGAGTTGGGGTGCTCAGCTTGTTCACTTGACGATGCGTGCGCAGCGCACATAATAGAGGATCAACGACCTGGAGCTCAACATGATCGACCACATTTCCATCGGCGTCAGCGACATTGCGAAGACAAAAGAGTTCTATCACTCCGCTCTGAAGCCGCTTGGCTACTCGTGCTTGAGTGAAGGGGAGGGTTCATTAGGCTACGGCAAGGACGAAACCATCCAGCTTTGGACGAATGTTGCCAAGAAGCCGGTCAAGGCCGACATGGACTCTGGGCTTCACTTCTGCTTCGCGGCGCCAACCCGCAAGAGCGTCGACGCCTTCTACAAAGCGGCTGTAGCGGCTGGTGGCCGTGACAACGGAAAGCCAGGTCTGCGCGAAGACTACGGGCCCAATTACTACGCGGCTTACGTCATCGACCCGGACGGCTACCGTCTCGAAGCTTACTGCAGCAAGGCGAGCTGATAAGCCGTCGTCATGCCCAAGTACACCACTAAGCCGCTCGACGAGACCACATGGCCCGATTTCGCTCGCTTGGTTGAGGCGAACAATGGTGTCTGGGGCGGCTGCTGGTGTACTTGGTACCACGGCGCAGACGCGCAGGGAGCCGGCCGCTCAAAAGTGAACCGCGAGACAAAGGAGTGCCTCGTTCGGCAGGGACGCGCGCACGCTTCACTTGTCTTTGAAAGCGAGCAGTGCGTAGGCTGGTGTCAGTTTGGCTCGCCCGAAGAGCTCCCGCGCATCCACAACAGCCGGGCCTACCTAGCCACTAACCCGGCACCTCCTGACTGGCGCATTACCTGCTTTTTCTCCGGCAAAGGCTACCGCGGCAAAGGCGTCGCAGATGCGGCACTGAAGGGGGCGGTCGAGCAAATCAAAAAGCTCGGAGGTGGCCTGGTCGAAGGCTTCCCAGAGGACATCGAGGGCCGTAAGGCTTCCCCTGCCTTCCTATTCAATGGGACGCTCACGACTTTTGAGCGCCTTGGCTTCAAGCGTGAGCGGATGATTGGAAAGCACAAGTGGGTCGTCACCCGGAGAGTTTCGACCTGACATGCTGCCTTGTCTTGAATCCGGAACTAGATCTACGTGGTGAGTAGGTCCCGGTGCTCGCTGTGATTTTCCTGCGAACGCCGGATTTACATTGGCACGCACGTCTGCTTTGGGTCGGAGGCAGACCTTGCAACCGGCGGACTGCGAGTCCCCCGGCAGGATGTCCGCTTCCGGCCAAATGCAGACGTCCGCAGCAGAATTGTCGATTGCCCCCAGGCTCGTTCGTCGTCCAGGCAGAGGATCATCCCTCTGCACCTCATCGGAGAACACCACCATGGCCAAGCAAATGATCAGCAAGAACACGATCTGCCTCTGGCACGACGGCACCGCCCTGGATGCGGCGCAGTTCTATGCCAGCACATTTCCGGACAGCGCGGTCAAAGCTGTTCATCTCGCGCCCGGCGACTACCCTTCCGGCAAGCAGGGGGACGTGCTGACGGTCGAGTTCAGCGTCGCAGGCATCCCTTGCCTCGGGCTGAACGGCGGCCCTGCGTTCAGTCACAGCGAGGCCTTCTCGTTCCAGATAGCGACGGAGGACCAGGCCGAAACGGATCGCCTGTGGGCCGCGATCGTCGACAACGGCGGCCAGGAAAGCGCCTGCGGCTGGTGCAAGGACAAGTGGGGCCTGTCGTGGCAGATCACGCCCCGCGCCCTTATCGAGGCGATCTCCGATCCTGACCCCGCGGCGGCCAAGCGAGCATTTGAGGCGATGATGCAGATGACGAAGATCAACATCGCGACGATCGAAGCGGCGCGCAGGGGTTGAGCGCAGCCCGGCCCTGCGGTAGTTCGCGCCGGCCGTTCTCGGCCGCTATCGGCCATAAGCAGCTGTCCCTCACCAGGACCGCTGGCAGAATCGATCTGCACCCGACCAACCTGCTCCACGTTCGATGAACGCCCCAGACCAGCCGATCCTTGCATGGCAGGAAGATGGCCAGCAGCGCCAGGCCCGATGGCGATCCGAGGCAGGCTGGCCGGCGCCGGCACGCGTGCAGCTTGCCGACGACCGGATGCCGGCCGATGTCGCCTTCCGCCTGGCCAGCGAAGGGACGGCGCTCCTGTGGCGCGGCGACTTCCAGAATGCGCGACAGCTCCTGCAGGCACTCGGTCGCCGGCTCGACCGGCCAGCGCGCAAGGCGGTCATGGCGTCGGAGCCGCCCGCGCAAGCCTTCTACCGGCACCGCCAGGCGCAGGGGCGCCGTGCGCGGGTGCTTGGCATGGTGCTGGTTGAAGTCGACGGTGACCACGGCATCCGTCTTCGCCGGGCGCCCGACCTGCGCGTGGCAATCAGCGAAGCGTGGGGACCGCCGGACGGGCTGTCCCATGTGGTGTCGCTGCGCGAATGCCTGGGACTGGTGGGCGCGCATGAATGGCGCAAGGCGGGCGTGGAGGTGCCGGCGCTCGGGCCGCCGCCGGCCAACCGGATCCACGCGCACTACGGCGTGTTCTCGCCGGTACGCGGCGAGTACCTCGACTTGATCGGCGCCGCGCCCCTGCCCGCCGACGCCTCGCTGGCCTGGGACATCGGCACGGGGACGGGCGTGATCGCAGCCGTGCTCGCGCGTCGCGGGGTGGCACGCATCGTCGCCACCGACCTGAACCCGCGTGCGCTCGCCTGCGCTCGTGAAAACATCGAGCGCCTGGGTCTGCAGGGACGGATCGAACTCGCCGAAGTCGACCTGTTCCCGCCTGGATCGGCCCCCCTCATCGTGTGCAACCCGCCGTGGCTGCCCGGCAAGCCCAGCTCGACGCTGGAGCAGGCTGTCTACGATCCCGGCAGCCGCATGCTGCGCGGCTTCCTTGCCGGACTGCGCGAGCGGCTTGCCCCCGGGGGCGAGGGCTGGCTGGTGCTGTCTGACCTGGCGGAGCACCTGGGCCTGCGTTCGCGAGACGAACTGCTCGCGCACTTCCATGCTGGTGGGCTCGCCGTTCGCGGGCGTCTCGACGTGCGTCCGCGCCACCCGAAAGCCAGCGATGCGAACGAGCCGTTCGCGGCGGCCCGCAGCCGTGAAGTCACCTCTCTCTGGCGCCTGGGCGCAGGCTGAGGGCCGACGCCGTTCTCCGGCTCAGCCCATTCGCTGGAGACGCGCGGATTCTTCCAGTCGCGCATCCTCGATCTCGCGCAGTACGGCGGTCAGGTCCACGGCGCCCGCCGCTGGTTCGTAGCGGCCGGTCAGGGGCATGCCTGGTTCCAGCAGGCCGCCGGCGTACGACGCCCAGATCTCGGGACCGTACTGCGTCGCCAGCAAGCCGGGGGCGTACCGGCCGAAGAAGGCGCGCAGGTTGTCGACATCCCGCAGCAGCATGCGCGGAGCGTGGTTGTTGCCCGCAGCGTCCACCGCCTGCGGCAGGTCGATGATCACCGGCCCATCGGCGGCCAGCAGGATATTGAATTCCGACAGGTCGCCATGGATCACGCCGGCGCAGAGCATGCGCACGACGTCGCCGATCAGCGTCGCATGGTGCTGCCGTGCCTGCGCCTCGCTGAAGCTCAGGTCGTTCAGCCGCGGTGCGGCATCGCCCTGGTCGTCGGCGACCAACTCCATCAGCAGCACGCCGTCGTGGAAGTTGATCGGCCGCGGCACGCGCACCCCGGCGGCGGCCAGGCGGTACAAGGCGTCGACCTCGGCGCTCTGCCACGCTGTTTCCTGCTGTTGTCGACCGTAGGCTGTGCGCTTGGATATGGCGCGTGCCTGGCGGCTGTTGCGCACCTTGCGGTTCTCGGTGTAGTCCACCGCCTGGCGAAAGCTGCGCTTGTGGGCTTCCTTGTAGATCTTGGCCGCGCAGGTCTCCCCGCCGCAGCGCACCACATAGACATCCGCCTCCTTGCCGCTCTTGAGCTGGCGCACTACGCTGTCGATGAGGCCTTCGGCCATGAGAGTCTGGAGGCGGGGAGGGGTTTTCACCGCCTGATTGTGGGCTATCGCGCGTACGACACGTCAGTTCACCGGTTCGGCCTTCCACCCCGCGGCCACGAAGACGATGGGCTTTTCTGCGATCAGCGTGCGCCGGCTGCGAGCAGGAGGCGCTCGACGGCGTCCTGCCGGCGCTGCCGCGCATGCGCAAGTGGTGTCAAGCCGTGCGTGTCCGCGAGGTTCACGTCCGCATTGCGGGCGATGAGCATCTTGACGATCTCCTGGTGCGCCGCGCCACCATCGCCGAGGATCACGGCCTCCAGCAGCGCGGTCCAGCCGAGCTTGTTGACGTGGTCCACGTCGATCGGCGTCGTCAGCAGCAGGCGCACGGTGTCCACATGGCCGTAGTGGCATGCGGGAACCAGGGCCGTGCCGCCATAGCGGTTGGTGCTTTTCAGGTCTGCACCGGCGGCCGCAACGATGGCCGTCCGGCCGTTCGCATCTCGCTGTTCGACGTCGGCTCCACGGTCGAGCAGCACCCCGCACCTGCGCCAGATCACCGCGCGCGGCGGCTTCCACCAACGAAGGCTGTCCCGCTCGAGGTTGGCCGAGCACGGCTTCGCAGACGGCCGCTTGCAGGAAGCCGATCAGTATCAGGCGGCGGCGGTTCATGGCCGCATTGTGAAGGCGCGTGCCTGCCTTCGGCCGGGCTCAATCCGTGCCGTGCTACCATGCCTGCTGCTGGACGTTCTAAAGATCGTCGTTCCACTGGTTTTTTCTTCTCCTTCCTTCGGCCTGGCACTCCGAAGCGACGTTGTCGAACTCCCCTCCCGATGTTCTCTGGCGTTGTGCAGGCGCACGGCATGTCGCTTTGCGACCAATTCCTAATGGAGACATCATGGGAAACAAACTCTACGTGGGCAACCTGCCTTACTCCTTCGGCGATAGTGAGATGCAACAGGCTTTCAGCCAGTTCGGGACCGTCGGCAGCGCCAAAGTCGTCATGGACCGGGACACCGGCCGGTCCAAGGGCTTCGGTTTCGTCGAGATGGGGAGTGCGGCCGAAGCTCAGTCCGCGATCCAGGGCATGCACGGCCAGCAGCACGGCGGCCGTGACCTCGTGGTCAATGAGGCCCGCCCGATGGAGCCACGCACTGGCGGTTCTGGCGCCGCCCGTCGCTTCTGATGGCCAAGGAAGAACTGATCGAGATGCGCGGTCGCGTGGACGAGATCCTGCCGGACTCGCGCTGCCGCGTCATCCTCAGCAACGGGCATCAGCTGGTGGCCTACACCGGCGGCAAGATGAAGAAGCACCGCATTCGCATCATTGCCGGCGACGACGTGACTCTCGAGCTTTCGCCGTATGACCTGACCAAGGGCCGCATCATGTTTCGGCATTTGCCGGAACGACGGGCGGATGGCGGTGGCGCCCGGCCTGCCCAGCGGCGCTGACCAGCATCTCCCCAAGCGAAGGCCTCATTGCGGGGCCTTTTTCATGCGGACAGCACCTGCCACTTAGGTAAGCTGCGCTCAGACCTTGCGCGCCCGTCCGCCGAAGATCGCCGTGCCCACGCGCACCAGGGTGCTGCCGGCGGCGACGGCGGCCTCCAGGTCCGCCGTCATGCCCATGGACAGCGTGTCCAGCGCCAGCCCGGCCTGCCGCAGCTGCCGGAACAGGGCCGCGGCCCGCAGGTGGACCTGGCGGGCCGACTCGAAATCCGGCGCCGGCTCGGGGAGGGTCATCAGGCCGCGCAGCGAAAGGCGCGGCAGCCGGGCGACCTCCTGCGCCAGCGCCAGCGCCTCCTGCGGCGCGATGCCGGCCTTGGTCGGGCCGCCGTCGATGTTGACCTGGATGCACACCTGCAGGGGCGGCAGCGCCGGCGGCCGCTGCTCGGACAGCCGCTGCGCGATCTTCAGGCGGTCCACGGTGTGGGCCCAGTCGAAATGCTGCGCCACCAGGCGCGTCTTGTTGCTCTGGATCGGGCCGATGCAGTGCCACTCCAGGGGCAGGTGCGCCAGCGCCGCCCGCTTGTCCACCGCCTCCTGGATGTAGTTCTCGCCGAACGCGCGCTGGCCCGCCGCGTGGGCCTGGGCCACGGCCTCGGGGCCGAAGGTCTTGGACACGGCCAGCAGCGTGACTTCGTCCGCACGGCGTTGCGCCGAAGCACAGGCCGCGGCGATGCGCGAGCGTACTTGTTGGAGGTTGTCTGGAATCGTCGTCATAATCGATCGGGACTGGAACGACAAGAGGGACTCGTGGATATTACCCAGCTGCTGGCATTCAGCGTGAAGAACAAGGCGTCCGACCTGCACCTGTCCGCCGGCCTGCCCCCCATGATCCGCGTGCACGGCGACGTGCGCCGCATCAACGTCGACGCGCTGGACCACAAGCAGGTGCACGCCATGGTGTACGACATCATGAACGACACCCAGCGCAAGAACTACGAGGAGTTCCTGGAGTGCGACTTCTCGTTCGAGATCGACGGCCTGGCGCGCTTCCGCGTCAACGCCTTCAACCAGAACCGCGGCGCGGCCGCCGTATTCCGGACCATCCCGTCCAAGATCCTCTCGCTCGAGCAGCTCAACGCGCCCAAGATCTTCGGCGAGCTGGCGCTCAAGCCGCGCGGCATGGTGCTGGTGACCGGCCCCACCGGCTCGGGCAAGTCGACCACGCTGGCCGCGATGGTGAACTACCTGAACGAGACCGAGTACGGCCACATCCTGACGGTGGAGGACCCGATCGAGTTCGTGCACGAGTCCAAGAAATGCCTGGTGAACCAGCGCGAGGTCGGGCCGATGACGCTGTCGTTCGCCGCGGCGCTCAAGTCGGCGCTGCGCGAGGACCCGGACTGCATCCTGGTGGGCGAGATGCGCGACCTGGAGACCATCCGCCTGGCGATGACCGCCGCCGAGACTGGCCACCTGGTGTTCGGCACGCTGCACACCTCCAGTGCCGCCAAGACCATCGACCGGATCATCGATGTGTTCCCGTCGGAGGAAAAGGAGATGGTGCGCGCCATGCTGTCCGAGTCGCTGCAGGCGGTGATCTCGCAGACGCTGTGCAAGACCAAGGACGGCAACGGCCGGGTGGCCGCGCACGAGATCATGCTGGGCACCAGCGCCATCCGCAACCTGATCCGCGAGGCCAAGGTGGCGCAGATGTACTCGGCGATACAGACCGGCAACAGCTTCGGCATGCAGACCCTGGACCAGAACCTGGCTGACCTGGTCAAGCGCAACATGATCAGCCCGGCCGAAGCCCGCAGCAAGGCCAAGATCCCCGAGAACTTTCCCGGATAAGCGAGGAGCAGCACGATGGAACGCGACCAGGCCAGCAAATTCATCAACGACCTGCTCAAGCTGATGGTCAGCCGCAACGGCAGCGACCTGTTCATCACCGGCGACTTCCCGCCCGCCATCAAGGTGGACGGCAAGGTCACCAAGGTCTCGCCGCAGCCGCTGAACGCCGGCCACACGCTGGCGCTGGCCCGCTCGATCATGAACGACAAGCAGGCCTCGGAGTTCGAGCGCACCAAGGAGTGCAACTTCGCGATCTCGCCGGGGGGCATCGGCCGCTTCCGCGTCAACGCCTTCGTGCAGCAGGGCAAGGTCGGCATGGTGCTGCGGGTGATCCCGCAGGTGCTGCCCACCATCGACGGCCTGGGCGTGCCGCAGGTGCTCAAGGAGGTGGTGATGGCCAAGCGCGGCCTGGTGGTGCTGGTGGGCGCCACCGGCTCGGGCAAGTCGACCACGCTGGCGGCCATGATCGACTGGCGCAACGAGCAGAGCCAGGGCCACATCATCACCATCGAGGATCCGGTGGAATTCGTGCACCCGCACAAGAACTGCGTGGTGACGCAGCGCGAGGTCGGCCTGGACACCGACAGCTGGGAGGCGGCGCTGAAGAACACGCTGCGCCAGGCGCCCGACGTGATCCTGATGGGCGAGGTGCGCGACCGCGAGACCATGGAGCACGCGATCGCCTTCGCCGAGACCGGCCACCTGTGCATGTGCACGCTGCACGCCAACAGCGCCAACCAGGCGCTGGACCGGATCATCAACTTCTTCCCCGAGGAGCGCCGCACCCAGCTGCTGATGGACCTGTCGCTCAACCTCAAGGGCATGGTGTCGCAGCGCCTGGTGCCCAAGCAGGACGGCAAGGGCCGCGCGGCGGCGGTGGAGATCATGCTCAACACCCCGCTGATCTCCGACCTGATCTTCAAGGGCGAGGTCTCCGAGATCAAGGAGATCATGAAGAAGAGCCGCAACCTGGGCATGCAGACCTTCGACCAGGCGCTGTTCGATGCCTACGAGGGCAACGTCATCAGCTACGAGGACGCGCTGCGCAACGCCGACTCGGTCAACGACCTGCGGCTGCAGATCAAGCTGAACAGCCAGCGGGCCAAGACCCAGGACCTGTCGGCGGGCACCGAGCACCTGGCCATCGTTTAACTTGGAAATCGCTGCGCGATTTCCAAGTTGTTTTCCTGATCAGTTGAAGGAGGACCGGCGGAGCCGGATCCTCTTTCAAAGGGTGTTCGCGCTGCATGCTATTGCGCGCGAACGGAGCGCCCGCTGGCAGCGGGCGTTTTCATTCCGGGCAGTCCGAAGTTCCTAGAATCCGGCCTTCCACCACCCCTAAGGCCGACCATGCCCAGCACCAACCCCAAGACCTACGACCCCACTCCGTCCCGCAAGGTGGCCTTCCTCGGCCTGGGCGTGATGGGCTTTCCCATGGCGGGCCACCTGGCCCTGGCCGGGCACCAGGTGACCGTCTACAACCGCAGCGCGGCCAAGGCCCAGGCCTGGGCCGGCGAGTTCAAGGGCCAGTCCGCGGCCACGCCGCGCGAGGCGGCGGCGGGCTGCGACCTCGTGTTCTGCTGCGTCGGCAACGACGACGACCTGCGCTCGGTGGTGCTCGGCGCCGACGGGGTGCTGGCCGGGATGAAGCCCGGCGCGGTCTTCGTCGACCACACGACGGCCTCGGCCGACGTGGCCCGCGAGCTGTCGGCCGCGGCGGCGGCCAAGGGCCTGAAGTTCGTCGACGCGCCGGTGTCCGGCGGCCAGGCCGGCGCGCAGAACGGCCTGCTCACGGTGATGTGCGGCGGCGACAAGGCGGCCTTCGAGGCCGCCCGGCCGGCGGCGATGGCGTTCTCGCGCGCCTTCACCCACCTGGGCCCCAGCGGCGCCGGCCAGCTGGCCAAGATGGTCAACCAGATCGCCATCGCCGGCCTGGTGCAGGGCCTGTCGGAGGCCATCGCCTTCGGCCAGAAGGCCGGGCTGGACATGGCCCAGGTGCTGGAGGTCATCGGCAAGGGCGCGGCCCAGAGCTGGCAGATGGACAACCGCGGCAAGACCATGATCGAAGGCAAGTTCGACTTCGGTTTCGCGGTCGACTGGATGCGCAAGGACCTGGGCCTGGTGCTGGACGAGGCCAAGCGCAACGGCGCGCGGCTGCCGGTCACCGCCCTGGTCGACCAGTTTTACGCGGACGTGCAAAACCAGGGCGGGCGCCGCTGGGACACTTCCAGCTTGATCACGCGTCTTAAGTGAGCGCACGCTGTGAGCTAAGGCCCTACGGCCACTCGCTCGCTGCCGCCTAGCCCGCCAGTCCGGCCGCGCACGCCATCGCCGTTGGTCCAGGAACGCGGATTGCCGTGTTGACGCTCTTTACGGCAAAGGGCGATCAATGGATGAGGACACCCCGGGGCGCGCCGACCTTTCGCGGCGCAAGTTCCTGCTCAGCGGCTCGGCCGGAGCGGCAATCCCCCTCACGATGGGTGCGCCGGATCAGGCGGCGGCCCAAGGCCGCCTGCCGCGGGCCGGCACCGCGCCGGCTGGTGGCTCGATGCCGCTGGTGTTGCAGGTCAACGGCACCGAGCACCGCCTGAACCTCGATCCCCGCACCACACTGCTGGATGCGCTGCGTGAGCACGTGGGGCTGGCCGGCTCCAAAAAGGGCTGTGACCATGGGCAGTGCGGCGCCTGCACCGTGCTGGCTGGCGGCGAACGGGTCCTGTCCTGCCTGACGCTGGCGGTGCAGGCGCAGGGACGGCCGGTGGTCACCATCGAGGGCCTGGCCCAGGGCGACGCCCTGCACCCCATGCAGCAGGCCTTCATCGACAACGACGCCTTCCAGTGCGGCTACTGCACGCCCGGGCAGATCATGAGTGCGGTGGCCTGCGTCCAGGAGGGGCGTGCCTCGAACGACGCCGAGATCCGCGAGTACATGAGCGGCAACCTGTGCCGCTGCGCCGCCTACCCGAACATCGTCGCGGCGGTGCGCGAAGCCGCTCCCCGCATGCGGAGGACCTGATGCGGCCGGTCACCCATACCTTGTCACCGACCCGCAGGGCGCGGTGCGCGCCGCCTCGGACGCTGCCGCCGAAACGCCGGTGCGTGCGCCGGTGCAGTACCTGGCCGGCGGCACCACCCTGGTCGACCTGATGAAGCTGGACGTGATGCGGCCGGCGCAGCTGGTGGACATCACCCGGCTCCAGGCTCCCGGCCTGCACAGCATCGAGGCCGGCCGCGACGGCCTGCGCATCGGCGCGCTGGCGACCATGCGCCAGGTGGCCGACCATCCCGCGGTGCGGCGCGACTACCCGGTGCTGTCGGACGCCATGTGGCTGGCGGCCTCGCCGCAGATCCGCAACATGGCGCGCACCGGCGGCAACGTGCTGCAACGCACGCGCTGCGCCTACTTCCGCGACATCAGCTGGCCCTGCAACAAACGCGAGCCGGGCAGCGGCTGTTCGGCCCTGGAGGGGCAGAACCGCTGGCACGCGGTGCTGGGCACCTCCGAGTCGTGCATCGCCAGCTACCCCGGCGACTGGGCCACCGCGCTGGTGGCGCTGGACGCCACCGTGCACACGCTGGCACCGCGCGGCGCGCGCTCGCTGCCGTTCGCGCGGCTGCACCGCCTGCCCGGGCAGACGCCGCACATCGAGACCGTGCTGGCGCCCGGCGAGCTGATCACCGGCTTCAGCGTCCCAGCGGCGCCCTTCATGCGGCGCTCGCTGTACCTTAAGGTGCGCGACCGCGAGTCTTACGAGTTCGCGCTGGCCAGTGCCGCGGTCGCGCTCGATCTTGACGGCGAAACCGTGCGCCAGGTGCGCATCGGCCTGGGCGGGCCGGTGGCCGTGCCCTGGCGCGCGCGAGAGGCCGAGGCCGCGCTGGCGGGCAGGCCGCTGACCGAGGCCAATGCCCTGGCCGCCGCCCGCGCCGCCTTTGCCGGCGCCCGCCCGCGCGAGCACAACGCTTTCCGCATCCCGCTGGGCGAACAGACGCTGGTGCGGGCCCTGATGCAAGCCAAGACCATGGAGGTGGCGTCATGAGCGCACCGGTGCCGAAACCACAGGCCAACATGGGCGAGCCAATCGCCCGGCGCGAGGCCCGCGCCAAGGTCACCGGCGCGGCACGCTATGCCGCCGACATGCCGGTGGCCAACCCCGCCCATGCCTATCTGGTCACCAGCACCATCGGCAGAGGGCGCGTGCTGGGCTTCAACGAGGCGCCGGCGCGCGCCGTGCCGGGCGTGCTGGCCGTGATGACGCATGCCAACCGGCCCAAGCTGCAGGAGGTCAAGCACTTCTTCGCCGGCGGCCAGGGGCTGACGGCGGTGCCGCCGCTGGCCGGGCCCGAGGTGCACCACGACGGCCAGATCGTGGCGATGGTGGTGGCCGAGACCTACGAGGCCGCGCGCGAGGCGGCGCACCGCCTGGGCGTGCGCTACGAGCGGCAGGCGCCGGCGGCCACCTTCGGCTCCAAAGGCCTGGTCGAACAGCGCACGGCCGAGGTGCTGAAGGAGCGCAAGGATCCCGCGCTGGGCGACGCGGAAGCGGGTTTTCGCGCCGCCGCCGCGGTGGTCGATGCGCAGTACGGCACGCCGACCCAGCACCACAACCCGATCGAGCTGTTCGCCACCACGGCGCACTGGCTGGGTGACGAGCTCACCGTCTACGAGCCCAGCCAGTTCGTCTACGGCCTGCGCACCGGGCTGGCCGAGCAGCTGGGCATGCCGCCGGAGAAGATCCGCGTCGTCAACGACTTCGTGGGCGGGGCCTTCGGCTCCAAGGGCGCCTTGACCCAGCGCACCGCGCTGGTGGCACTGGCGGCGCGCCAGCTCGGCCGGCCTGTCAAGCTGGTGGCCACCCGCGACCAGGGTTTCACCATCTCGGGCCATCGCCACGAGACGCGGCATCGCGTGCGCCTGGGCGCCACGCGCGAAGGCCGCTTCACCGCCTACCAACACGACATCTGGGAGCTGAATGGGCGCACCGACCCCTACGTGAACGGCGGTATCGAGAACTCGGCGGCCATGTACGCCTTCCCGGCCGTGGCCAGCACGGGCCGGATGGTGCGCGCCGACCGCAACCCGCCGATCTTCATGCGCTCGCCGCCCGAGGTGCCGGTGATGTACGCGCTGGAGAGCGCGATCGACGAGCTGGCCGTCCGGCTGTCCATGGACCCGGTGGAGCTACGCCGCCGTAACGACACCGACAGGAACTGGGTCACCGGTAAACCGTACACCAGCCGCAGCCTGATGCAGTGCTACGACGCGGCCTCCGAGGCCTTCGGCTGGCGCCGCCGCAACCCGCAGCCGGGCTCCATGCGCGAGGGCGACTGGCTGGTGGGGTGGGGCTGCGCGACGGCCACCTACCCCACCCAGATGTCGCCCGCAGTGGCGCGCGTGCGGCTGGCGGCGGACGGCACGGCGCGGGTGGAGATCGCGGCGCACGACGTGGGCACCGGCGCCTACACCGTTATCGGCCAGATGGCCGCGCAGTGCCTGTCCCTGTCGCCGGAGCGCGTGGCGGTGACCATCGGCGACAGCGTGCTGCCGCCGGGGCCGGTGTCGGGCGGCTCGGTCACCACGGCCAGCGCCTGCTCGGCCGTCAAGCTGGCGTGCGACCAGATCCTGGCGCGGCTGGGCCTGGCGGGCGGGGTGGATGAGCCGCAGCGGAAAGCGGCCTTCGAGAAGCTGCAGCTGGGCGCTATCGAGGAGACCGGCAACTACGTCCCGGCCTCCAGCCGCAGCAAGAGCACTGCCGGCCTGTACAGCGGCAGCGTGGACATCAGCGGCGGCGCCAACATGGAGAACGGCGTCAAGACCATGTTCGCTTTCGGCGCCGAGTTCGTGGAAGTGCGGGTGCATGCGCGCACTCGCGAGATCCGGGTGCCGCGCATCGTCGGCGCCTTCGCCGCGGGCCGCATCATGAACCCGCGCACGGCCCACAGCCAGCTGATGGGCGGGATGATCTGGGGCATCGGCTCGGCCCTGCACGAGTTCACCGAGATCGACACGCGCGAGGCGCGCTACATCAACGACAACCTGGCCGAGTACCTGGTGCCGGTGAATGCCGACATCCGCCAGGTGGACGTGATCTTCGTGCCCGAAGTCGACCAGGAGGCCAACCCGGTGGGCGCCAAGGGCATCGGCGAGCTGGCCAACGTGGGCACGGCCGCGGCGGTGGCCAACGCGGTGTTCCACGCCACCGGCCGGCGCATCCGCGAGCTGCCCATTACCGTGGACAAGCTGATCGCCTGAGGCGTGCCGCCTGTGGCGGGCCTCAGCGCGTCGGCGGCTGCGACGCGGGCGGCTGCGGCCGCGTGTAGGTCTGGATGCGGGCCAGCTCGTCCTCGCTGATGATCTCGAACATGCGCACGACCTTCTGCACGCTGCCCACCGAGCGGGCCAGCTGGGTGGCGCGGTCGGCCTCGCGCTGCGTCACGCGGCCCATCAGGTAGACCGTGCCGCGCTCGGTGACCACCCGGAAGGCGCCGGCGAACAGGTCGCGCGCATCGACGAGGGTCGCGCGCACCCTGCTGGTGGTCAGCACGTCCGCCGACCGCTGCGTCAGCGTGCTGGCCGGGCCGATGGCCAGCTCGTTGACCACGCCCATCACGTTCTCGACCTGCGTGACCGCCTGCTCGGCGGTCTGCTTGTGCGCCTCGTCGGGCACCTCGCCGCTCAGCAGCACGCGGCGGTTGTAGCTGGTGACGTTGACGTGGGCGCGCTCGCCCATCAGGCCGCGCAGGCGGTTGGCCGCGCGCATCTCGATGCCCTCGTCCTCCAGCTGGGCGCCGGAGGTGCGGCGGTCGATGGCCACCAGCGTGCCGACCGCGGCGCCGCCCACCATCAGGGGCACGCAGGCGCCGAGCGCGCCGGCCGCGAGGACCGCAGCCAGCGCGGTGAGCGCCAGCCGGCGCGGGAACCAGGGGTGTCGTTGTTGCTTCATGTCGGGGTTTCCTGTTCTCCCAGCAGCTGGGCGTCTACGCCGTCGCAGATGCAGTGCAGCGCCAGGATGTGCACCTCCTGGATGCGGGCGGTGCGTTCGTGGGGCACGCAGATGTGCACGTCGGTCTCGCGCAGCGCGGCGCCGATCTTGCCGCCGCCGCGCCCGGTGAGCGCCAGCACCGTCATCTCGCGCTCGTGCGCCGCCTCGATGGCGGCCAGCACGTTGGCCGAGTTGCCGCTGGTGGAGAGAGCCAGCAGCACGTCGCCGGCCTGGCCCAGGGCGCGTACCTGCTTGGAGAAGATGCGGTTGAAGTCGTAGTCGTTGCCGACCGCCGTCAGGATGGAGCTGTCGGTGGTCAGGGCGATGGCGGCCAGCTCGGGCCGCTCGCGTTCGAAGCGGCCCACGAACTCCGCCGAGAAATGCTGCGCGTCGGCGGCCGACCCGCCGTTGCCGCAGGCCAGCACCTTGCCGCCGCTGGTGACGCAGGCCAGCACCGCCTGCACGGCCGCCGCGATCGGCTTGCTCAGCGACTGCGCGGCCTGGTACTTCAGGTCGGCGCTGTCGATGAAGTGCTGTTGGATCCGTTGTTCGAGCATGGGCCGGGATGATACCGCTGCCCGTGCGGGTGCCCGCCGCGGCCGCCGGAAGCCGTGCCCGCCAAGCCATTGTGGCCGGGATTTTCCGCCGCCGGTTTGCACTCATCCGCTGCAGCGCAGGCGGTGGCCGGCCCTCGGGTATCTGCGCAGTTTTCATTTTTGCGTTGCTTCGAAAGTAGAGCGCTGTTCTACTGCGTCTCCGATCGGGGTACAGCACCATCAGGGAGACAACATGAAGCTGCACGACGGTACCTGGGCAGGCCTGCGCCCTCTGCGCAGCGGCGCCTCGGCACGAGCCGCGCCACGGCCTGCACCCTCCTTTATTTCCCTTCCCTTCCAATGAACCGCCTTGACTGTGGAGAAAGAGCATGAGCACGTATTCGGAGACCGCTCCCGCAGCAGCGGTGCAACAAGAAGATGCCACACCCCCGCGTAGCAGGGCCGTCGTCTACGACCGCAGGCTGGTTGGCACGAAGAACTTCTATGCCGGGCTCACCGTGACCGTGCCCACGCTGTTCACCGCGTACGCGGTCTTTCTCGCTTTCCGCGAGGGCGTGAGCGGCCTGGATATCGCCATGTGCCTGGTGATGTACCTGCTCACGCTGATGGGCATCACGGTGGGGTTCCACCGGCTGCTGGCGCACCGCTCCTTCGTCGCCGACCGCTGGGTGAAGATCGTGTTCGCGGTCTTCGGCACCTGGGCCGCCCAGGCGCCCGTGATCCATTGGGTGGCCAACCATCGCAGACACCATGCGACCTCCGACCAGCCGGGCGATCCGCATTCGCCCCATCTGTCGGGCAGCACGCTGAGCGGGCGCATCAAGGGACTGTGGCACGCGCACATCGGCTCGATGTTTGCGCCGGAGGTGACCAACTACGCGACCTTCGGGCCCGATCTGCTGCGCGACCCCGACATCCGCTGGCTCAACAACAACTACCTGTGGGTCGTGCTGTCCGGCCTGGCGCTGCCGGCGGCCATCGGCGGCCTCGTCACACAGAGCTGGTGGGGCGCATGGACCGCTCTGGTGTGGGGCGGCTTCGTGCGCATGTTCGTCGTGCACCACGCGATCTGGGCCATCACCTCCATTGCGCACACCGTAGGCCGCCGCGTGTATGAGTCCGGCGACCACGCGCGCAACTTCGCGCTGCTCGCGCTCGTCACGGGCGGCGAGGGCTGGCACAGCACGCACCATGCGTTTCCGCGCACCGCGATCTTCTCGACCGCGCCGTGGCAGATCGACATCGGCGGCATCTTCATCTGGGCGCTGGAAAAGATGGGCGCGGCGCGCGAAGTCAACCGCCTCACACCCGAACAGATGCGCGCGAAAGCGCTTTACCGCTGAGTTGTCTTATCCAAAGACTGGAGATATGTATGAACACGGAAGTTGAAAACGACGTCGTTGATCGGGTCTCTGCCAAGCCAAGCGCCACCGACATCGAGAACTGGATGGTCAGTTACGTCAGCCGGGTGCTCGGCGTGGATCGCGCCAGGATCGATCCGGGCCGCTACTTCAACAACAACGGCCTGGACTCCCTGACGACCATCGTCATGACCGAGGAACTCGGTCGCTGGCTCGGCCGCGAGATCGACCCCACCCTCCCGTACGACCATCCGAGCATCAGGCGCTTCGCGGCTTACCTGGCCGCCCAGGGCGCCTGAGGCGTCACGCCCACACAGGATCTCCGCCATGCTCGACACCGACACCCTCCAGCGGCCCAGCCCCGGCGCCTCCAAGGACGCGATCCAGTTCCACTACGACGTCGGCAACGACTTCTACCACCTGTGGCTGGATGAAACAAAGACCTACACCTGTGCGCTCTGGAACGAGGGCGACGACATCGCCGCGGCACAAAAGCGCAAGCTCGACCATCACATCACCGAGGCCAAGGCGCCGGGCGTGGCGCGCGCGCTGGACATCGGATGCGGCTGGGGACCCTGCCTGCGGCGCATGGTGGAGACCCATGGCGTCCAACACGCGGTGGGCCTCACGCTCAGCCAGGCGCAGGCCGACTACGTGAAGTCGCTGGGTAATCCGGGGATCGAAATCCGGGTGGAAAGCTGGTTCGATCACGAGCCTACCGCGCCTTATGACGCCATCATCTCCATCGGCGCCTTCGAGCACTTCGCCCGGCCGGACGTCGCGCTGGCCGAGAAGATCGACGGTTACCGGGCCTTCTTCGACCGCTGCCGGCGCTGGCTGCGGCCCGGCGGGCGGCTGTCCCTGCAGACCATCGTGTACGAGAATTCCGACCGCGCCGACCTGAGCCCCTTCATCCTGGAGCGAATCTGGCCGGAAACCGACCTGCCGCGGCTGGCCGACATCTGCACCGCCGTGGAACGCAAGTTCGAGGTGGTACGCCTGCACAACGACCGCCAGGGCTACGTACGCACCTGCGCCGAGTGGGTGCGGCAGCTGGGCGTACACCGGGACAAGATCGTCTCCACGGTCGGCCTGGACACGTACGAGCGTTACGTGCACTGGCTCAAGCTCTCCATGGTCGGGTTCCACACCGGCACCATGGGCCTGCTGCGGATCACGTTCCAGCGGATCGACTGACCCGGCACCACGGCGCGCATGTGGCCCGAACCGATCGCTGTCGTCGGCATCGGCTGCCGATTCCCCAAGGCACCCGGGATCGAGCAGCTGTGGAAGCTGCTCATGGACGGGGTGGACGCGGCCGGCGTCCGCCCCCGCGCGGAATGGCTGCTTCCCTCCTATGTCGATGAGACGCACGAGCACATCCGCTGGATTCTCGATTGCCCGGGCGGCTTCATCGACCGGAATGAGCTGCCCGCCAATCTGATCCCCGACACGCTGCCCGACGGCGGCTCGGTGCTCGATCCCCAGCAGGCGGTTTTCGTGCAGTGCGCCACCGAGGCGCTGGCCGACGCCGGGCTGGCCGATCTGCCGGTACGCGACGGCGCCGTGGTCGGCGTATGGTGCGGCGCCACCAACATCGACTACCACCGTTGGCTCTACAGCCGCGCCAGCAACATCTGCATCGCGGGCTATGTGGGCTCGGCGATCGCCGCCATCTCCAACCGCGTGTCCAACCAGCTCAACCTGCGCGGGCCCAGCCTGACCATCGACTCGGCCTGCACGTCCGGCCTGGCGGCCGTGCACCTGGCCTGCCAGAGCCTGCTGCTGGGCGAGTCGGACTTCTGCCTGGCCGGCGGCATCAACATCATCATCAACCCGGACTCCAGCCTGACCTTCGTCGCCAGCGGCATGTTGTCCAAGTCGGGGCGCTGCCGGGTGTTCAGCGCCGACGCCGACGGCTACATCCGCGCCGAAGGCTGCGCGGTGCTGATGCTGGAAAGACTCAGCCAGGCGCGCGCCGCGGGACGCCGCGTCCACGGGCTGATCCTGGGCTCGGCGCTCAACCACACGGGCGAAAGCGCGGGCATCAGCATGCCGCGCGCCTCTGCCCAGGTGGATCTGATCCGGCGGGCGCATGCCGCCGCCGGCGTCACGGCCGCCCAGGTCCAGTACGTGGAGGCACACGCGGTGGGCACGCCGCTGGGCGACATGACGGAACTCGCCTCGCTGGAACAGGTATTCGCCGAACGCGCAGGCGGTGGCGGTGGCAAGGTGACGGTCGGCTCGCTCAAGACCAACTTCGGCCATTGCGAAGCGGCGTCCGGCCTGGCCGGCCTGCTCAAGGGCTTGTGCATCGCGAGGCACCGCAAGATACCGCCCAACCTGCACTTCAACGACATCAACCCGCGTTCGCGCAAGAGCGGGCGCGTCCTGCACATTCCGCTGGAGGCCATGGACGCGGGGGCCGGGCGGGTCATCGCCGGCGTCTCCACCTTCGGGGCCACCGGCGCCAACGGCCACATGATCGTGGCCGCCGATGCGTCCTGAAAGACATCAAGCGAGGAAAGAACCGATGAACCAGCAGACCGATCGGCGCGAGGAAATCCTGAATGCAACGAGAACCCGCACCTTCACCTGGGAGGATCCGCACAAGCTGTTCGGCATCGCCCGCACCATGAGCGGCTTGGAACTGATGCGCAAGATGATGGGGGGCGAGATTCGCCTGCCGCCCATCATGGAACTGGTCGACTTCCGCCTTCGCCGCGTGGATCCCGGCGAGGTGGATTTCGTGTTCATGCCGCAGGAGTTCCACTTCAGCCCGATCGGCACGGTGCACGGCGGGATCGCCTGCACGCTGCTGGATTCCGCGATGAGCTGCGGGGTCTACGCGGCGATCCCGGCCGGCGCGGCGTTTACCACGCTGCAGTTGAACGTGAACCTGATCCGGCCGATCACGCTGGAAAGCGGCGAGCTGCGCTGCGAGGGCAAGGTCGCCCATCTCGGCGCGCGCACCGCCACCGCCGAGGCCCGCCTGGTGGACTCCGGGGGCAGGCTTTACGCCCACAGCTCCACCACCTGCATGATCTTCCCGGCGACGTCCAAGTAGCCGGCGCCGCCGCGCCGGCCACACAGCCGCAGCACACGACAGCACCATGGAGACCCTCGTCGCGCCGCCGACCAGCCGCACCGGCGAAGCCACGATCCTGGAGGTGTTGCTGCGGCATGCCGCCTCGACGCCCGACCGTGTCGCCTTCCGCTTCCTGGCAGGCGGCGACGTGGAGTCCGACAGCGTCACCTTCGGCCAACTGGCCGACCAGACGCGGGCCTTGGCGCTCAGCCTGCATGCGTCCGAGGAAATGGGCGCCTGCGTGCTGCTGCTGCTCGATTCGGGCCTGGCCTTCATCAAGGCCATGTTCGCCTGCATGTACGCCGGCCTGGTGCCGGTGGCGGTGGATCTGCCGCGGCCGAACCGACCCACCGACCGGCTGGAAGCCATCGTGCGCCATTCGGGCTGCCGCGCCCTCATCACCAGCAAGGCCGACCTGCCGCGCGTGGAGAAGCTGATCGTCGCGGTGCCGGCGCTCGCCGCGCTGGAATGCCACCTGGTCGACACCGCAACCGCCGGCCCGATCGCGGGGACGGCGCTGCCGCGTCCGGCGGCAGGGCACGCCGCCTTCATCCAGTACACGTCGGGCTCGACCAGCACGCCCAGGGGTGTCGTGGTCACGCACGGCAACCTGATGTCCAACCAGGTGCAGATCAAGTCCGCGTTCGAGCACGACGAACACACGAAATTCTGCGGCTGGCTGCCCATGTTCCACGACATGGGGCTGATCGGCAACGTGCTGCATCCGCTCTACCTGGGCATCGAGTGCACGCTCATGCCGCCCGCCGCCTTCGTGCAGCGGCCACTGCGCTGGCTGGACGCGATCTCCAGGTACGGCGCCACCACCGCGGGCGGCCCGAACTTCGCGTATGACCACTGCGTGAGCCGGATCGCGGAGGCCGAGATCGACAGGCTTGATCTCTCCGGCTGGCGTGCCGCCTTCAGCGGCGCCGAGGCGGTGCGCGCTTCGACGCTGCGGGAATTCGCGCGCAAGTTCGCGCGCGCCGGCTTCGACCCCACTGCCTTCCTGCCGTGCTACGGGCTGGCGGAAGCCACGCTGCTGGCGGCTGGCCATTCGCGCTTCGGGCGCGCCGAGCCTGTCGTGCTGCGCGTGGACCGCGCGCAGCTGGAACAAGGCCGCCTCCGGTGCGCCGACCCGGCGGCCGGTGCCGCGGCCGGCGTCGAACTGGTGTCCAACGGCCCGCCCGCCCCCGATCAGACCATCTTCATCGTCGATCCTGCGACCGTCCAGCCATGCGCTGCGGGCGAGATCGGCGAGATCTGGCTGGCCGGCCCCAACGTCTCGGCCCGCTATGCGCACGACGCCGAGCGCACCCAGAGCGTCCTGCACGCCCGGCTGCCCGGCTGCGAGCAGCGGTTTGTGGCCACGGGCGACTTGGGCACGCTCTGGAGCGGGGAACTGCTGGTGGTGGGGCGGCGGAAGAATCTGATCATCGTGCGCGGCCGCAAGATCCATGCGGAGGACCTGGAGCACCTGGTCGGCCGCAGCCACGAACTGTTCCAGCGCAACCGTTGCGCCGCATTCGCCGTGCAGGCCGACGCCGCCGGTGAGGAATCCGTGGTGATCGTGCAGGAAGCCGTGCGCCGCCCGCGCAGCGAGGCCGAGGTGCGGCAAGCGCTGGCCGGCGCGCTCGACCTGATCGCGGAGCATTTCGACCTCGTGCCGCTCGACATGGTGCTGGTGCTGCCAGGCACCATCCCGGTCACCACCAGCGGCAAGATCCGGCACGCGCCCTTGCGCAGGGCCTATCTGGCCGGCGAGATCATGCCGGCACCGGTGCGCGAAGGGTCGGCGGGCTGAAGTGTCCTGCGTTAGCGGTGGGGTAAGCGCACGGCAATGCCGGCGCTCAGATCGAGAAGGCCGAGATGCCGGTCTGCGCGTGGCCGAGGACCAGCGCGTTGACGTCGCTGGTGCCTTCATAGGTGTTGAGGGCCTCCAGGTTGCACATGTGCCGCATCACCGAGTAGGCGTCCGACATGCCGTTGCCCCCCAGCATGTCACGCGCCGTGCGCGCGATGTCCAACGCCTTGCCGCACGCATTGCGCTTGAGCATGGCAATGGCTTCGGCCGGCAACCGTCCCTGGTCCAGCAGGCGCCCGGCCTGCAGCGCGGCCGCCAGTCCCAGCGCGATCTCGGTCTGCATGTCCGCCAGCTTCTTTTGCACCAGCTGGTTGGCTGCAAGTGGCCGGCCGAACTGGCGGCGCTGCAGCACGTAGCCCCGCGCCTCGTGCCAGACGGCGGTGGCCGCGCCCATGGCGCCCCAGCACAGGCCATAGCGCGCCTTGTTGATGCAGGCCAGCGGCCCGCGCATGCCTGCCGCGTCCCCGAGCACCTGGAAGGGCGGGACGAGCACCTCGTCCATCACCACATCGCCGGTGGCGGAGGCGCGCAGGCCCAGCTTGCCCGTGATGGCGGCGGTGGACAGGCCCGGCATGCCGCGCTCCAGGATGAAGCCGCGGATCATCGCCGGCGTTCCGGCCTTGGCCCAGATCACGAACAGGTCCGCGATCGGCGCGTTGCTGATCCAGGTCTTGCGGCCGGACAGCACGAAGCCATCTCCGTGCGGGCGCGCGGTGCTGGCCAGGCGGCTGGGGTCGGAGCCATGATCGGGTTCGGTCAGGCCGAAGCAGCCGATGGCCTCGCCCGCGGCCAGGCGCGGCAGGTAGCGGTCCTTCTGCGCTTGGCTGCCGAAGCGGTGGATGGCGTGCATCACCAGGTTGGACTGCGAGCTGACCATGGTGTGGAAGGCGGAATCCACGCGTTCCAGCTCGAAGCCGATCAGGCCGGCGCACACGCTGTTCATGCCAGCGCAGCCCCAGCCCTGGATGGTGGCGCCCAGCAGCCCCATGCCGCCGAACTGCAGGAACAGCTCGCGTGGCGTGGTCTCGCTGCGGTACAGCTCGCGCACGCGCGCAGCCAGCTCGCCCGCCGCGAACCTGCGCAGCGCCGCCTGCAGCGCGCGCTCTTCCTCGGTCAGCTGCTCCTCGATGCGCAGCAGATCCTCCCAGCAAGCGCGCGGATGGTCCTGCGGTTGCATTCAGTGCGTCCCGCGGGCGGCGTGCGCGCGGCTCACGCCGCATCCCCGTGCTGCTGCGGCTCGCGCCGGCCCTGCCGCAGGAAGTCCACCACCCGGCGCACCACCGGCTCGGCCCGCAGGATCTTGCGATGGCCGTAGCCCTCGGTCATGAACAGCTGCGCGCCGGGCCAGCTGCGGTGCACCGCGCGACCCTCGTGCGGCAGCACGAAGTCGTCGTCCGCATCCTGCACCACGAGGCCCTTGACGTGCGGAAGGCGCGCCACGATCTGCTCGATGGAAAAACGGTTCCACACGTCGGGAAAGTCACGTGCCAGCTGCTGCTTGAACAGCTCGCCTGGCGCCTTGGGCACGCCCAGGCGCTTCTCGACCTTCTGGTAGACCGCTTCCATGTTCTGCGGCGGAGCGATCAGCGCGATGCGCTCGACCGCGATGTCCTCCAGCGCAACCAGGGCGAACGAGCCCCCCATGGAGTGGGCGACGATGGCGTACAGGCTGCCGGCCTGGCGCGCCACCTCGGCCACCATCTGGCTGATGATCACGCCGTTGGTCTGCCGGCCCGCCGACTCGCCATGGCCGTGGGCGTCGAAGGTGAGCACGCGGAACCCGGCCTCCACCAGCGGCTTGAAGAAGGCCATCATCTGCGTGCCCCGGCCGTCCCAGCCGTGCACCAGCAGCACCGCCGGTCCGCGGCCCTGCGCATACAGCTTGTAGCCGACGCCGTTGACGCGGAACTCGCTGACCTCGGCCTCCCGCTTGAAAGCCAGCTCGCGTGCGGAGGGGCGGTGCCGGATCGGATGGCACCACAGCCAGTACAGCAGCCGGCTCGCCAGCCGCGTGCTCAGCGCGTTGGTGGCCCGCAGCACCATGCCCAGGAGGCGGAAGATGCGGTCTTCGGCGGTGACCGCCGGCTGGGTTGCTGTATTCGAAGTCATTGGTTACATGCGCTGGACCACGACACTGCCGGCGGAATAGCCGGCGCCAAAGGAACAAAGGACGCCCACGGAGCCGCTTCGCAGATCGTCGCGGAATCGGTGGAAGACGGCAAGCGCGCCGGCGGCTGCCAGGTTGCCGTGCTCGGCGAGGATGCTGGGAGCGCGGCGCTCGTCCATGGGGCGGCCGAACAGCTTCTCGCAGATCAGCTTGTTGATGTGGGCATTGGCCTGGTGCAGCCAGACGCGCTGTACATCGCCCGGCTGGATCGCCAGCCGGCCCAGATGCTCCAGGATGTGGCCGCTCGCCAGCGGCACCACGTCGCGCATCACCTTCACGCCGTTCTGGCGGAAGGTCGCGGGTTCCGTGGCCTCGTCGATGCAGCGCGAGAGGAAGCCGAAGTCGTTTCGGATCGCGTTGGAGAAGCGGGTGTGCCGCGCGTGCCCCAGGATGCGGAAGCTGCAGGCGGCGGTCACGCGGTCCGCCGCCTGCAGCACCACCGCGGCCGCGCCATCGCCGAAGATGAAATGCGAGGTCCGGTCGCGGAAGTCCACCTGCGCGGTGGCGAGTTCCGGGATCACCACCAGCGCGCTGTCCACGCTGCCCGCGACGATGGCGTCGGCCGCGATCGCGATGGCGAAGGTGGCGCAGGAACAGGCGGCGCTGATGTCGAAGGCGCATGCGTCCTGGGCGCCCAGCGCCTGCTGCAGCTCGATCGCGATGGCGGGGTAGGCGCGCTCCAGCGCAGTGGCGCCGGCGATCACCATCCCCAGCCGGGCCGGCTCGAGCCCGGCCGCCGCCAGCGCCTGTCGCGCCGCGTGCGCGCCGATCTCGGCCTGCATCGACAACTCGGTCGCCGCCCGCCGTGCCAGCCGCGGCCGCATGCGATCCACGTCCAGGATGCCGTCCTTGTCGATCACCCGGCGGCTGCGGATGCCCGAGGCCTTGACGATGGGGGTGGCGTCGGCATAGGGCCGCTCGCCGCCTGCGCCGCGTCGCTTCAGGAAGGTGTTGTACGAGTCCACCAGCTCCTCGTTGGTGATTTCATGCGCGGGGTGAAACACCCCGCTGCCGCTGATGACCGCCTGTGGCCCTGCCAATTGCCTGGCGCCGGTCGCATCAGTTGCAGGCCACGACGCCCGAGCGGCGGTCGACGCACACGTCGGTGTTGCGCACGCCGTTGAATGCATAGGTCCTTGGCGCCGCGTCGCCCGACGGCCAGCGTACCTGCAGCGAGCGCAGCGTGCCCTCGCCCAGGCCGACGATCAGGGTGTCGTGCGCCGAGCAGGTGGCGCCACCCTGGGTGGCGCGCACGGTACGCATCACGTTGCCGTTGACCAGCACCTCGGCGCCGACCGCATGGATATTCTTGCCGGTGTCGTCGCGCAGCTTCACCTTGACCCAGTTGCTGGGGTTCTGCTTCCTGCCGTTCTGGTTGATATAGAGCGTGGTCAACCCGGGCTCATAGGTGGTGGGCGCCTTGGAGAGCTTGTTGACGGGCGGCACGGCCAGCGGCTTGCCCAGCACATTCACCTTGAGGTTGCGCGCATCGGGCGAATTCGAGGTGTATCCGCCGATGTGCGTGACCAGAATATCGCCGAAACCGTCGTTGTTCAGGTCGGCGGACATCACGCACATCGCCTGCTCGTGCAGCCGGTAGATGTCCATTGCCTTGCCGCCGGAGGAATCGAGGCCGTAGCCTTCGTACGATCCCGTGTCGCCTACGTACACGTAGTCGCGCTTGTGCCAGCCCGAGCCGGGTGAGGGCCGGCGCGGCGGATTGTGGTCGTAATCCATGTGCCGGATGTCCAGCAGCCGGTACTCCAGCGTACGGTCGCGGAAATGGATGTTGCCGGGGCTGCTGATGTTCTCCAGGAAGCGGCCCGGCCCGCCGGCCATGTCGCCGAAATTGTCGCCGCCGCGGCCCAGGCCGCCGGCGAAATACAGGTCCAGCTTGCCGCGGTTGTCGGCGTCGAACATGGCCACGTTGTAGGCGAACTCCAGGCCCGCCAGCGTCGTGGCGAACTTGCGCTTGTCCACCTGCTCACGGTACTCGGGCAGCACGTTGGCCTTGTTCAGCTGGTCGGGCGGCAGCACGGTGGAATAGTCCACCTTCGCCAGATCCGAGCGCAGCTCGACGCCGCGCCGGGCGTCCCAGGCCAGGATCGCGTTGCTCAGGTTGTTGACGCCGTGCGCGTAGGCCATGTTGGACGCCGTGGTGATCGTGGTCTCCTTCTCGTCCTTGATCAACAGGCGCGTGTTGCGGGTCGACATGACCTGGCTGCCGCAGTTGGTGACCACCGCCTGCTCCCTGCCGCTGCCGTCCAGGTCGCCGGCGGCCATGCCCATCCAGCAGCCCTCGTAGGCCAGATCGTTGAATTTCTTCTCGTACTTGAAGCCCTTGCCGGCCATGTTCCTGTACACGCGGAACCGGTTGCCCTGGTCCGTGGAGACCACCAGGTCGGACCAGCCGTCCTTGTCGTAGTCCATGAAGAGCGCCGCCCAGCTGTGGTCGGCCGGCTCGCCCACCTGCTTGCCCTGGTAGATGTCCAGGGAGTTCTGCTCCTTCCTGCCGGCGCCCGGCCGGTAGGAATAGCTCTCCACGGCGCCGGCCTTGTGCACACCCGCCAGGTCGTCGTCGGCGACGTCGACGAAGGCGAGTTCGCCGCTCTCCACGAGCATGTTCTTGTAGAGCTGTCGCCGGTTGCCGGCGAAGTGGTCGCGCGTGAAGCCGGTGAAGTCGGGATCGATGAAATTGGCCACCACGATGTCCAGGTCGCCGTCGCGGTCGAAGTCGAACACCTCGGCGCTGACGGAAGCCCACTTGCCGCCCAGGCCCGTGCGCTCGGTCGCATCCTCCCACTCGGGAATGCCGTTGCCGTTCTTGTCGCCCAGGTTCAGCAGCATGGAGTTGCGGCCTTCGGGCTCCAGCTTGCCGTTGACGTCGACCATCTTGTTCAGGCCGTCCTCCATTCCCAGCCCTGCGGACAGGAAGGACGGCGCCTTGGCCAGCACCGCGCGCGAACTGGACTCGCGGCCCAGGTTGGTGCCCGCCGGGTAGATGCGCCAGGCGTAGTCGTCGTTCTGGAACGGCAGGCCGAAGTGGCCATTCAACACCAGGATGTCCATCCTGCCGTCGCCGTTCACGTCCGCGCAGGCCGCGCCCCAGCCGATGCGGCCCTCGCCGTCGTCGGGCTCGTCCACGCTGGCGCGTGGCTTGTACTTGCCCTCGAACACCAGCTCGCCTTCCATGCGGACGCGATCGGCGCCCGGCTGCTTGAGCAACTGCTGCACCGACTTGAACATCGGGCTGCCGTCCTTGTCGTTGCCCTGGTTGATGAGCAGGCCGTTGGGCCGCGGCTTGAAGCGCTCGGTGCCCACCGTGTGGCCCGGCGTGGGCTTGGCCACGGTGCGCTGGATGTTGGGGAAGAACAGGTCCAGCCTGCCGTCGCCGTTGACGTCGCAGGCGGTGGCCCCGCGGAACCAGGCGGTGTTGAACTCGCGGTGCTCGGCCAGCTCGCCCAGGTTCTCCAGCTTGACGAAGGGCATCACGTCGCTCGCCACCTCGATGCGGTCGGGCACCGGCAGCGCGGCGCCCGCGAGCCAGGCCTTGGTCTGCGTGGTCTCGCTCATGAGGCCGGCGCGCATCAGCAGCAGCTCGCCCATGATCTTGACCTTGATCGGGTCGCTGTAGTACTTCCAGTAGCCGAACCCGGCTGCGGCCAGCAGGAGCACCAGCAGGCTCGAGGCGGCGATCTTCAAGGCTTTCATGGCATGTCTCCTCAGATGATGTTCACGTCTTCGTACGAGCGAAAGAGTGGCGGCTGGTAGGCGGACGAACTCGCGCGCAGCTTCTGCGCGAGCGGCTCCGTGATCTCCACCTCCAGCTCGAGCAGGTCCAGGATGCGTTCATAGGCCACGAAGGTCACGCGCAGGAAGGTGCGCTCGCCCCTGGTGAACACACGCAGCGCCATCTGCTCGACGCCGCCTTCGTGGTTGTTCTCCAGCCGCCACTGGCCGTCGCGCCAGACGGTCTGGTAGCCGTAGTGCGGCACCGGTCCGTCCTTCAGGCGCAGGTGACGCCGCTCGGCGAACTCCGCGGGCGGGTTGACCCCGACGCCGAACGAGGGCAGCAGGTAGTCCTCCTGATCGACCAGCAGCGCCAGCGGGATGTTGCCCATCACGATGCGGCGCTGGCGGTCCTTGGCATAGACCGAGATCTCCAGGAACTCATCGCCCGCCGCGGCCGGCTTGCCGTCGCGGAACCGGGTGAGCGGCTTGACCGACCTGACCTCCACGTCCTCCCAGAACGGGTCGAACGGGATGGTTTTCTTCTCGTCGCCGCTGTAGATGCCCGGATTGACGAACTTGCGCGTGCTGAAGATGTCGCCCGCCTCCAGGTCGGCGAAGGTCTTGGCGTCGATGGTGTTGGCCGCGCCGAACAGGCTGAAGCCGCGTGTCACCTCGAAGTATTTGTTCTGCGACTTCTGGCGCGATTCCTGGCTGGAATAGCTGCCGATCTGCTTGCCGGCCGACACCTTGGCCTTTCCCTGGAACAGCAAGGGCCCCTCGGTGCGCAGCCGGCCCAGGTCCGCCGGCACCGAGGTGATGTCGCCGCGGTACTTCAGGGCGGAAATGATCTCGCGGTCCGGCAGGTCGATGCCGTTGGCGCGGCGGATCATTTCCGCGTACACCGGCCAGGGCATGTTGAACCAGGCGTGGTACATCTCGCCGACCGCGTCGGTCGCCGACAGCTCCCACAGTCCCGCCTTCAGGCAGTTGTTGGTGATGCTGAAGCGCTTCGGCCTGGCGAGCTTGTTGGGCACGATGGCGCCGCCCTGGCCGGTCGTGTAGTCCTCTTCGCCGCCGGCGTTCAAGAAGGGCCTGGGCAGGTCGTTGAAGTAGGCAAGGGTGCTGTTCCTGGCCTGGTACGCCAGCATCAGCCCGTTACGGCCGAATTCGGCGAGCATCAGGTTGGCGCGGTCGAAGTCGTCCAGCCCGCCCGGCGCGGTGGCGTAGGGCAGGATGGGCACCATCTGGTAGGCGTCCAGGTTCTCGAGGTTCACCGTCTTGCCGCCGTCCGGGGAGGCGATCTGCAGCGAGAAGCGCGTCCCCTCGGGCGCCAGCTGGATCTTCGGTATGCGCGTCAACTCATCCAGCACCGAGGAATAGCGGTTCACCGATTGCGTGGACGGATTGATGGGGCCGCCCCTCGCGTCGCGGTGCTCCATGTTGAGATTGAGCGGGATGTTCTCCAGCGGCTCGGCCGTCCACAGCCTCCAGCCCAGCCCGGCCGCGGCCGCCAGCACCAGGACGCACACGCCCCGCACGACCGGACGGCGCCGCCAGCCAGGTGCGGCGCCGAATCCGGGCGTTGCCAGTCCTTGCGGCGCTTGGGCGGCACCTAACGACTCGTAGACTTGCATGGGGTTCTCCTCGCGAAAAGACTGGTGGCTGTCAGCAGGAAATAGCCAAGCACCTGCTCGGACCACAGGGATTCCAGAACGTGGGTGGCCGCGACGAAGTCGGCCCAGGCGGGCTCGCCGATCAGCCGCACGACCGTGTCGCGATGCGTGGCGGCGTTGGCCCGCCACCGCACGAAGGTGGGCGCGGTCGCGGCGGTCAGGTCCAGCATCTCGACCTGGTCGAAGCCCGCGCTGCGCGCCTGGCTCGCGTACAACGCGGGCGGGCGCATCAACGCCCGGCCAAACACGCGGGCGAGCAACAGGAACTCGTCGCGCCGCGCGATCACCTCGGCAAGGGCCAGCTCGCGCGTTTGCACGACATCGCACAGCACCACCTGGCCGCCGGGCTTGAGCACGCGCCGCAGCTCGGTGAAAAGCCTGCGTTTGTCCAGCATCAGGTGCGACGACTCCATCACCCACGCGGCCTCGAAGCTCTGGTCGGCAAAAGCCATGGCCTGGGCATCACCCAGCTCGAAATGCAACAAGCCCGCGAGATCGCCGGGAACGGTCGCGCGAGCGATGTCGATGCAGGCGGTGCTGGGCGAGATGCCGGCCACCGCGCAGCCCAGGCGCCGCGCGAGCGCCTGCGCCGGCGCGCCGGTGCCACAACCCACGTCCAGCACGCGCGTGCCCGGACCGATACCGCGCAGGCGCTCCAGCATGCGTGCGGTGAGCGATCCGGTCGCGTGCTCCAGGCTCTCGCCGCCGGACTCGAAATACCCGTAGTGCAGGCTGCTGCCGAGCAGATATCCCCAGGCCCGGGCCACGGCGTCGTAGTGGCGGGCGCTGTTGACGCGGCACGCCTCTAGCACGTGAGGCCTCCGTCGATCACCAGCACCTGGCCCGTGATGAAGCCGCCGGCCGGCGAGGCCAGCAGGTCCAGCGCGCCCACCACGTCTTTCACCGTCCCCAGGCGGCCCAGCGGGGTGCGGCGCTCGATCTGGCGCAGCTGTTTGTCGTCCAGGGACTGGCTCATCTCGGTGCGCAGGAAACCCGGCGCGACCGAGTTCACCGTGATGCCCCTGGAGCCCAGCTCGCGCGCCAGCGCGCGCGTGTACCCGTCCAGCGCTGCCTTGGAAGCGCCGTAAACCGAGAGCCCCCGATAGCCCGAAGTGCCGACGATGGAGCTGATGTTGACGATGCGGCCAAAGCCGGCGGCGAGCATCATGCGCGAGACCTCGCGCGTCAGGCGCAGGGTGCCTTTGATGTTGAGATCGACCACCGCGTCGATGTCCTCGTCGTTGAACAGCGCGACCACGCCTGCGAGCGCTATGCCCGCGTTGTTGACCAGCAGGCTGACCGGGCCGAACCGCTGCGCCGCCGCCCGCACGAACCGCTTGCAGTCCCCGTCCTTGACGAGGTCCAGCTCCTCGAAGAAGAAGCTGTCGGGATGGCGCTGCTGCAAGGCGCGCGCCGCGTCGGTGGTGCGGCGGCTGAAACTCGCGACCTTGTGGCCCCCCGCCAGCAAGTGCTCGACGATGCCCAGGCCGAGGCCGCGCCCGCCGCCGCTGACGACGGCGATGTGGCGGTCGGGTGGGGTGCCGTTCATGCCGCCGCCCGTCGCGCCAGCTTCATGTTGGCGGTTTCGAGGGCGTCCACATAGACGATCTGCCGCGGCCGCGCGTGCCGCCCGAGGACGCTGCAGGCGGCCCGGATGCGCGGCTCCACCTCTTCTGGCAGATGGCCTCGATGCAGGACCACGCGCAGCCGCACGATCTGCCCGGTCATGGGGTTGGGACGGCCCTCGGCGATCGCGGTCGCCACGCCCGGTAGCGGGTTCACCAGAGCCTCGATCTGCTGCGGGTAGACCTTCATGCCGCCGACGTTGATCGTCTCCGACTTGCGCCCGAGGAACAGCACCCTTTCGGCCGTGCGCTCGACGAGATCGCCGGTGGCGCGGTAGTGCGTGGCCGGGCCCGAACCCTGGCGTACGTGCAACTCGCGGTTCACGATCCGCAGCAGGGCGCCACCTTGCGCCTGCGGGTCGAAAAGCGAAAGCGGTAGGCCGGCGCGGCAGTCCTTGACCGAAACCACCGAACCCAGCTCGGTCGACGCATAGACCTGCGAGATGCTGACGCCGGGGTACAGGGCCGCGATGCGGTCCAGCACTTCCTGCGTGACGACCTCGCCGCCCAGCGTGACGTGGCGCAGCGTGACGATGGGTGATGCGCAGGCCGGCGAGACGAAGGCGGCGCGCCAGAAAGTGGGAGTGCTGCTGATGTGCGTGGCACCCTCCCTGCTTGCCGCCGCCCACATCGCCGGAACCTGGGCGCAGGCGGGCACGATCAGCACCTCCCCATGAACGAGCGCATGCAGCAGCACCTGAATGCCTGCGAAGTGCGCCAGGCCATAGGCAAGCAGCCAGCGCCGAGGCCCGGCCGGTGGGCTGACGCGCACGGCCGCGACCAGGTCGCGCCAACGCAGGTCGATGGCCTTGGACTGTCCCGTCGTGCCGGAACTCAGGATACGGATGCCGCTATCCGGTGCCGCCGGAAGTTCCAGCAGCCTCGCATCGGCTGCGCAGGCCGGATCCAGCGCGAGCGCGCGGTCGCCGAATGCGTCCGAAAGCCCGGGCTGCGCCGCCGCATCGCACAGAACGGCCTGGCACTCCATGCGCGCCGCCAACCGCTGCAGCTCCTGCCGCGGCAGGCTGTCACTCAGTATCACCGCCGATGCGTCCAGGCGAGAAACGGCCGCGAGTGCCGCCACCATGCGGCCAGACGGCACCATGCACAGACCGAAACGCTTGTGGCCGGCCCGGTGCAGCTGGAGCGCCCATGCATCGGCCAGCGCGCACAAGCGGGCGGCCGGCCACGGCCCTTCGTGCGCTATCAGCGCGGGCTCGTCGGGCGCGCGGGCGGCGAGGTCGGAAAGAAGGGCGTACAGCATCGTGCTCCTGCCTCTCAGGCATAGAAGTCCAGCAGATCGCGAACGCGCGCGGGATACTGGCCCTGGGTATACGGATCACGGCCAAACTGCTGTTCCAGGTTGGCCGAGAATTCGGCGACCGTCAGCGAGTCGAATCCGAGATCCTCGTCCTGGATGAAGGATTCGTCGGTGATGCCGATGTCCTGGCGGCCCTGCTCCTCGAGTAGCTTGTGGATGATCTGATAGATGACGTCGCGGTTGCTCACATGGCCTCCCAAGCCGCTCGCAACGGCTGGCGCGACACCAGACCACGAGCGACGCAAAGCGCGAGGCACCCGCGTCGATTCGACGGGCTCCCCGATCAAATAACGGTCGAGCTGCGCCAGGCGCGTGACATCACCTGGCGGCAAGTGACAGGGCCCGCGTCTCCAGTGGGCCGCATTCTGTAGCCTCCTTTTACGCTTGATCGGTGTCTTTATCGGAGTTGATCCGTATGCTGCTTTCATTGCAACAGGGAGATGAAAGTATGCGAACGCTCGATTCGCCGGATGCGGCTGTCCTCTATAAATACCCGCGGGTTCTGGCGCTGCTTGAAGTTTTCATGGCGCGCCCGGCAACACTGTCCGCGGTCGCCGGCCAGGCTCACATTCCTCTTGCCTCGGCGCATCGCATGGTCGAACGCCTGATCTCGATCGGTGCGCTCGAAGTGGCGGGGATGATCGAACGCGGTGGCCGCGCGATGAAGCTCTACCAAGTCACCGCGCCTGCGTTCTTCGTCCCGTCCACCATCGAACGCGAGTGCCTGCCGGATGAAGTGGTGCGTCGCACGCTTGACTCTCACCTGGACGAACAGGTTCCGGGGCTGATGAAGGCCGCCCGCGAGGCGCTGGGCGACTCCGCCGCATCTGAATGGGGCATGGTCGTCTACGCTGATCGGCACGGGCATCTGGTGGCGCGGCCCGACTTCAAGCAGGGTCGCACGCCCAGGCTGCTGGACGACAACAGCCCGGCCTACCTGAACTTCTACCTGGACGACTTGCGCCTGAATGTCTGCGACGCCAAGAGGCTGCAGCGCGAGCTGGTCGATCTGCTCAAGCGCTACAAGTGCGTAGAACCCGGCTCGGGCACCTACACGCTGTCGGTCATCATGGCGCCCATGGTCGCCAGGCGCCGATAAGCGCGTGCCTCCAGCGCGCTGTGTTCTAGCGTAAGGTCGCTCAGCCGGCGTCGAACGCCGCCCGCAGCCACTCGATGCGCCCGGCCTCCACCGCCACCACGTCGAAGCGGCAGGGCGGCGGCGCGGGCAGCCGCATCAGGAAATGCCGGGCTGCGAATACGATGCGGCGCTGTTTGGTGCCGCCCACGCTGGCGGCGGCGCCGCCGAAGGCCCGGCCGGCGCGCCGGCGCACCTCGACGAAGACCAGGGTGCCGTCGGGCTCGCGCATCACCAGGTCGACCTCGCCGCCGCCGCGGTGCGGCGTCCGATAATTGCGCGTGACCAGCCGCAGCCCGGCCGCGCGCAGGTGCGCCAGCGCGCGGTCTTCCGCCGCGTCGCCCGCCGCCTTGGTCGTGCCAACCGCCTTCCCCGGGAGCTCCATGAGTGCCTCTTCTCCGGCTCTGTCCTCGCCGCCGTTCGCTTCCGCCCTGAGGGCCGCGCGCGAGGCGGCCGGTGCGCAGCATTATCCGCAGGGCGCGCTGTACGTCGTTGCCACGCCCATCGGCAACGTCGCCGACCTGAGCCTGCGGGCCCTGCACGTGCTGGCCCTGGCCGACGCCGTCGCCTGCGAGGACACGCGCCACACCCAGGCCCTGCTGCGCGCCTGCGGCCTGGATCGCCCGGCCGCGCAGATGATCGCCGTGCACCAGCACAACGAGGCCGAGGCGGCGCAGCAGGTGGTCCAGCGGCTGCGCCAGGGCCAGCGCATCGCCTATGCCAGCGACGCCGGCACGCCGGCCGTCAGCGACCCGGGCGCGCGCCTGGCGGCGGCGGCGCACCAGGCCGGCCTGCGGGTCGTGCCCCTGCCGGGCGCCAGCAGCGTGACCGCGGTGCTCAGCGTGGCCGGCGCGGTGGCCGACGACGGCGGCTTCGTGTTCGAAGGTTTCCTGCCCGCCAAGGCCGGCGAGCGCGACGCGCGCGTGCAGGCGCTGGCGCAGGAGCCGCGCGCCGTGGTGCTGCTGGAGGCGCCGCACCGCATCGCCACGCTGGCCCAGGCGCTGGCGCCGCTGGGCGCGCGGCCGCTGACCGTCGGCCGCGAGCTCACCAAGCAGTTCGAGCAGGTGGCCGTGATGGCGTGCGAGGCCTTCGCCGGCTGGCTGGCGGCGGACGCGGTGCGCAGCAAGGGCGAGTTCGCGCTGGTGCTGCATCCCTGGTCCCAGGCGCAGGCGGCGGAGTCCGGCGAAAAGCTGCTCGCGCTGCTGGTCAAGGAGCTGCCGCTCAAGACCGCCGTGCGCATCGCGGCCGAGGCGAGCGGCGGGTCGCGCAATGTCTTGTACGAGCTGGCGCTTCGCATGAAGAAAGACAGCGACTGAGGAGCGAAGGCGGTCGCGGTTGCGGTCAAGCCGGATCCGGACGGCGGGTGGCCGACGCAGGCGCCGAATCAGACCGCCAGCGGATCCACGTCCACCGCCCAGCGGATCAGGCCCTTCTCGCGCAGCGACAGCAGCACCGGCTGCCAGGCCGACAGGAAACGCTGCAGCGCCGCGCGCGAGGTGCTTTCCGCCAGCAGCTGGGCCCGCTCGACGTTGGCCACTCGCTGCACCGCCATCGGAACGGCCGAGTAAAGGACCACGTGCTCCGCCCCTTCCAGGCCCGGGGCCGCCTCGCGCGCGGCGTTCAGGAAAGCCTGGGCCGCCTCCTGGGTGCGCGCCTCGGCCCGCAGCAGCGCCTGGTAGGCGAAGGGCGGCATGCCGGCCTGTTCGCGCTCCTGGAGCTGCTGCGCGGCGAACGCCGCAAAGTCGTGCCGCCGCAGCGCCGCGAACAGCGGGTGCGCCGGATGCCAGGTCTGCACCCACATCTCGCTGGCCGCCGCCTGCGCGGCGTCGCGGCCGGCGCGGCCGGCGGCCTGCATCAGCAGGGCGAACAGCCGCTCGGGCGCGCGGAAGTCGGCGGAGAAGAGGGCGCTGTCGGGGTTGAGCGCCGCCACCAGGGTGATGCGGCGGAAGTCGTGGCCCTTGGTCACCATCTGCGTGCCCACCAGCACGTCGACCTCGCCGCCATGCACCTGGGCCAGCTGCGCTTCCAGCGTGCCCTTGTGCCGGGTGGTGTCGGCGTCGATGCGGACGATGCGAACCGCGCCGCCGTCGGGCCGCCGCACGCCGGCCAGCAGCTCGCCCAGGTGCTCCTCCAGCCGCTCGGTGCCGCGGCCGAGCGGCGCAATGTCCAGGTTGCCGCACAGCGGGCAGGCGCGCGGCACCCGTTCGGTGAAGCCGCAGTGGTGGCAGCGCAGGGTGCGGTCGATCTTGTGGAACACACGGTAGGCGCTGCAGTGCGGGCAGTCGCTCTTCCAGTCGCAGGCGGTGCAGGCCAGCACCGGCGCGTAGCCGCGGCGGTTGAGGAACAGCATCGACTGCTCGCCGCGGGCGATGCGCTCGGCCATCGCCTCCAGCAGCGGCGGCGACAGCACGGCTTTCTTGGGCTGGTGGTTCATGTCCACCACCCGCACCCGCGGCAGGGCGCCGGCGCCGATGCGCTCGGGCATGGCCAGCCGCCGGTAGCGGCCGCGCTCGCCGGCCTGCCAGCTCTCCAGCGAGGGCGTGGCCGACCCCAGCACCACGGTGGCGCCCTCCAGCCGGCCGCGGTAGACCGCCAGGTCGCGCGCCGAGTAGCGCGCGCCTTCCTGCTGCTTGTAGCTGGGGTCGTGCTCCTCGTCCACCACGATCAGGCGCAGCCGCGGCAGCGAGGCGAACACGCCCATGCGGGTGCCCAGCACGATGCGCGCGGCGCCGGCGTGCGCCGCCAGCCAGTGCCGCAGCCGCTGCGGGTGGGTCAGGCCGCTGTGCAGCGCCACCACCTGCTCGGCGCCGAAGCGCGCGACGAACAGCGATTGCAGCTGCGGGGTCAGGTTGATCTCCGGCACCAGCACCAGGGCCTGGGCCCCGGGGTCGCGCTCCAGCAGGTCCTGCACCGCGCGCAGGTAGACCTCGGTCTTGCCGCTGCCGGTGGCGCCATGCAGCAGGAACGGGCCGGGGCCGGCCTGCAGCTGCGCCAGCGCCTGTTGCTGCTGCTGCGTGAGGGCGGGGGCGCCCGCCGCCTGGGCGGTGGCCGGCAGGTCCGGCGCCACCCGTTTCAGCCGGCGCGCCAGCTGCACGGCGTTCAGGCCGCGCAGCTGCACCGGCAGGGCCGCCAGCGCGACCTCGCCGGGGCTGCGCTGGTAGTAGCCGGCGGCGAAGCCGACCAGCCGCCGCCAGGCCGCCGGCAGCGGCGCCACGCCTTCCAGCACGCCGGCGATGGGCTTCTCGGCCAAGTCGGCCGGCGGCGGAGCAGCCGCGGGGTCCGCGTCCCACACCACCCCCAGCACCTCGCGCCGGCCCAGGGGCACGCGGACCAGCGTGCCAGGTGCAAGCGGCAACTCACTCAGGTAGCTCAACGGTCCGACCACGGTGCTGTGGGCCGGCGTGGCGACGATGACGGCCAGTCGGTGCGGCATGGTAGCTCTGCTTAGCCGCCGAACTTCAGGCGGTTTGCAGGTTTCGGTCTTAAGTCTTTGATTTAAGCCGGCTTTGTCAGCCGTCCCGAGTTTCTGTGGATAACTTTGTTGATAGACCGCGGCCGGCCGGGCCCAAGGCCTGAAAAATCAAGGGTTTGACTGCATTGCCCGCAAAAAGGGCACCGAGGGAAATTCAGCAAAATCAAGCACTTACGGCAGCTATGGCTTTTGTAGCGCGGCTGCCGGGCGGCGCCGTGACCTTGTGCCCCGCAACATGGTTTTTGTGCATAAGTCAAGCCGTGCGGCGCGGCATTTCCCAGCGGCCCACTTCGGGATGTCCCTGATGCCTGACCGCCGGGTCAGGCGCTGGTGCGGCCGCGCTGGCGCCGCGAATGGGCGTGGACGGCATCGACGAGTACTTTCACATGCTCGGGCGGGGTGTGCTGGCTGATGCCGTGGCCCAGGTTGAAGACATGGCTGGGACCCGTGCCGCCCCCGGTGTGGGGGGGGCCGAAGCTGTCGAGCACGGCCCGGACTTCGGCCTCGATGCGTTCCGGCGGGGCGAACAGCACGTTCGGGTCCAGGTTGCCCTGCAGCGCCTTGGACCCGCCCACCAGCTGCCGGGCGCGAGCCAGGTTCACCGTCCAGTCCACGCCCAGGACCTCGCAGTCCAGCTGGCCCATGGCCTCCAGCCACAGCCCGCCGCCCTTGGTGAAGACGATGCGCGGGATGGGCTGGCCCTCGTGCTCGCGCTTGAGCTGGGCCAGCACGCGGCGGGTGTAGTCCAGGCTGAAGCGCTGGAAAGCGCCGTCGGCCAGCACGCCGCCCCAGCTGTCGAACAGCATCACGGCCTGGGCGCCGGCCTCGACCTGCGCGTTCAGGTAGGCCGCCACCGCATCGGCGTTGACCGCCAGGATGCGGTGCATCAGGTCGGGCCGGCCGTACAGCATGCTCTTGACCAGGCGGTAATCCTGCGAGCCGGCGCCCTCCACCATGTAGCAAGCCAGGGTCCAGGGGCTGCCGGAGAAGCCGATCAGCGGCACGCGGCCGTCCAGGGCCCGGCGGATCGAGGCGACGGCGTCGAACACGTAGCGCAGCCGCTCCATGCCGGGCACGGCCAGGGCCGCCACCGCCGCCTCGTCACGCACCGGCGAGGCGAAGCGCGGCCCCTCGCCGTTGGCGAAGCTCAGGCCCAGCCCCATGGCGTCGGGCACGGTGAGGATGTCCGAGAACAGGATGGCCGCGTCCAGCTCGTAGCGCTCCAGCGGCTGCAGGGTCACCTCGGTGGCGTAGTCCACGTTCGTGGCCAGGCCCATGAAGCTGCCGGCGCGCGCGCGGGTGGCGCGGTACTCGGGCAGGTAGCGGCCGGCCTGGCGCATCAGCCACACCGGCGTGTGCGGCGTGGCCAGGCGATGGCAGGCGCGCAGGAAACTGTCGTTCTTCAGCGGAGCGAAACTCATGGCGGGATTGTCGCAGGCGCCTTCCGCCGCCACGGTGCGACACTGCCGTTCATGAGCGATACGTTCGAGCAGGCCAAAACCTTTTTCCTGCAGGGCCTGCACCACTACCAGCAAGGCCGCTTCGAGCAGGCCCAGACCCAGTTCGAGGCCTCGCTGGCGCTGCTGCCGGGACGGCCGTCCACGCTGGCCAACCTGGGCGCTTGCCGGGTGCAGCTGGGCCGCCACGACGAGGCGGTGGCCCTGCTGGACGAGGCGCTGGCGCAGGAGCCGGGCGACGCGGGCGCCTGGGGCCACCGCGCCACGGCGCTGGCCGAACTGGGCCGGCTGGAGCAGGCGCTGGACAGCGTGGACCGGTCCCTGGCGCTGGAGCCGCGTTCCGGCCGCGGCTGGGGCCTGCGCGGCAACCTGCTCAAGGACCTGGGCCGCCCCGACGAGGCCATCGCCGCCTTCGAGCAGGCCGTCGCGCTGGGCCACGAGGTCGACCTGCACCGCTACTTCCTGGCCGGCCTGCGCGGCCAGGCGGCGGCGCCCGCGCCGCCGCGCGCCTATGTGGAGCTGCTGTTCGACGGCTATGCCGACGGTTTCGACCAGCACCTGGTGCGGCGCCTGGGCTACCGCGCGCCCGAGGTGCTGGCGCAGCCGCTGCGCGCCGCGGGCGGCGGCGCGGTGGACAGCGCGCTGGACCTGGGCTGCGGCACCGGCCTGTGCGCGCCGCTGCTGCGGCCGCTGGCGCGCCGCCTCACCGGCGTGGACCTGTCGGCCGGCATGCTGGCGCGCGCGCGCACGCTGGGCCTGTACGACGAGCTGGTGCAAGCCGATCTGGCCGAGCACCTGCAGGCCACCGGGGCGCGGCATGACCTGGTGGTGGCGGCGGACGTGTTCGTCTACGTCGGCGCGCTGGGCGCCGTGTTCGCCGGCGCCGCCCGCGTGCTGCGGCCCGGCGGGGTGTTCGCCTTCTCGGTGGAGGAAGCCACCGGCGGTGCCGAGCTGGAGCTGCGGCCCAGCCTGCGCTACGCGCATGCCGAGGGCGGGTTGCGCCGCCTGGCCGCGACCCACGGCTTCGAGGTCATGCGCGCGCTGCGCCAGCCTATCCGCCACGAGCAGGGCCATCCCATCGCGGGCCTGTACCTCTGGCTCACCAAAGGCTGAGCTTCAGCTGCCTGAACCAGTCCGCTCCATTTGCTGACACACCGTCACCAGGATTGTCTTTAAGCTTCGCAGCCCGAGCGTGGCCGGCTCCGCTCGACCGCGCCTGACGAACAAGGAGAAGCTTTTTGGATTTCGGCTACCCGCGCCCGCAACTGCAACGCGCGCAGTGGATATCCCTCAACGGCACCTGGCGTTTCTGCTACGACGACGCCGGGCAACTGCAGAACCCGGCCCAGATCGAGCGCTGGCCGCTGGAGATCACGGTCCCCTTTCCCCCGGAGTCCAAGGCCAGCGGCATCGGCGACCAGGGCTTCCACAAGACGGTGTGGTACCAGCGCGAGGTCGACCTCAAGCCCGGCAACGACCGCGTCATCCTGCGCTTCGGCGCGGTGGACTACTCGGCGCGCGTCTGGGTCAATGGCAGCCTGGCCGCCACCCACGAGGGCGGCCACACGCCTTTCTCCGCCGACATCACCCACATGCTGGACCCGTCGGGCCGGCAGGTCATCACCGTGCGCGCCGAGGACGACCCGCAGGAGCTGACCAAGCCGCGCGGCAAGCAGGACTGGCAGCTGGAGCCGCATTCGCTCTGGTACCCGCGCACCACCGGCATCTGGCAGACGGTGTGGATGGAGCGCGTGCCGCGCACCTACGTCGACAAGATCCGCTGGACCCCGCGCGTGGAGGGCTTTTCCATCGGCTTCGAGGCGCGCCTGGGGGGCGACCGGGCCGAGGACCTGTCCATGGAGCTGATCCTGCGCCACGAGGACCGGCTGCTCGCACGCGACCGCTACCGCGTGGTCGACGGCGAGGTCGACCGCTCGATCGCGCTGTCCGACCCCGGCATCGACGATTTCCGGAACGAGCTGCTGTGGAGCCCCGAGCGGCCCACGCTGCTGGACGCCACGGTGCGGCTGATGCAGGGCGATCGGGTCATCGACGAGTTCACCTCGTACACCGCGCTGCGCTCGGTCAAGACCCTGCGCGACCGCTTCATGCTCAATGGCCGCCCCTACGTGCTGCGCCTGGTGCTGGACCAGGGCTACTGGCCCGACACCCTGCTGGCCTCGCCCGGCGACGACGCACTGCGGCGCGACGTGGAGCTGGCCAAGGCGATGGGCTTCAACGGCGTGCGCAAGCACCAGAAGGTCGAGGATCCGCGCTACCTCTACTGGGCCGACAAGCTGGGCCTGATGGTCTGGGGCGAGATGCCCTCGGCCTACCGCTTCACCCGCACCGCCATCAAGCGCACCATGCGCGAATGGTCCGAGGTGATCGACCGCGACTACAGCCACCCCTGCGTCATCGTCTGGGTGCCGTTCAACGAGTCCTGGGGCGTGCCCGAGCTCACCTCGGTGCAGAGCCAGCGGCATGCGGTGGAGGCGCTCTACCACTTCACCAAGACGCTGGACGCCACGCGGCCGGTGATCGGCAACGACGGCTGGGAGTCCAGCGCCACCGACATCATCGGCATCCACGACTACGACGCCAACACCGAGCACATCCGCCAGCGCTACGGCGCGGAGATCCAGCCCGAGCAGCTGTTCGACCGGCGCCGGCCAGGCGGCCGCATCCTCACGCTGGACGGCTACCCGCACCGCGGCCAGCCCATCGTGCTCACCGAGTTCGGCGGCATCGCCTTCCAGCGGCACGCCGACCCGGCGGTGAAGAAGACCTGGGGCTACACCCGCGCCGACACCGAGGAGGACTTCGCCCGGCTCTACGAGGGGCTGCTGCGCACGGTGATCCACACGGCCCTGTTCAGCGGCTTCTGCTACACGCAGTTCGCCGACACCTTCCAGGAGGCCAACGGCCTGCTGTACGCCGACCGCACGCCCAAGGTGCCGCTGGAGCGCATCAAGGCCGTGACCAGCCTGTCGCGCACCTACATCCCCGGGGGCGTCTAGCGTGCACACCCTGGAGCTGGCCAAGCCCGACGGCCGCGGGCTGACGCTGTACAGCCGCCGGCCCATCGACCCGGCGCTGCAGGCGCCCAGCCCGTTCCCGGAGCCGCTGGCCGGCAGCCCGCACCTGCGCTGGCACCCGCTGCGCGGCGAGTGGGTGACCTATGCGGCCTACCGCCAGGGCCGCACCTTCCTGCCGCCGCCCGAGTACAACCCGCTGGCCGGCACCACCGACCCGGCCAACCCCACCGAGGTGCCGGCCGGCAGCTGGGACATCGCCGTCTTCGACAACCGGTTCCCCTCGCTGGCCCGGCCCGCCGGCGGCGACGCGCCGCCGCAGCTGATCGTGCCCACGCGGCCGGCGGACGGGCACTGCGAGGTGGTGGTGTTCACGCAGGACCCGAGGAGCTCGCTGGGCGCGTTGCCGCCGGACCACATCGACCTGCTGATGCGGGTGTGGGGCGAGCGCACGCAGCGCCTGGCGCGGCGCGAGGGCATCCGCTACGTGCTGCCGTTCGAGAACCGCGGCGTGGAGATGGGCGTGACCCTGCACCACCCGCACGGCCAGATCTACGCCTACCCGGTGGTGCCGCCGGTGCCCGCGCGCATGCAGCAGGTGGCGGCCGAGCACCACGCGCAGCACGGCCGCGGCCCGCTCGCGGCGTTGATCGAGGGCGAGCGCCGGGACGGCCGGCGCATGCTGTACCAGGGGCCGCATGCCGTGGCCTTCGTCCCGGTGTGCGCGCGCTACCCGTACGAGGTGTGGGTCGCCCCGGTGCGGCCGGTGGAAGGCTTCGCCCAGCTGCAGGACGCCGAGCGCGCCGACCTGGCGCGCGCCCTCAAGACCGTGCTGCTCAAGTACGACGGCCTGTGGCAGCGCCCGCTGCCCTACCTGATGGCCTGGTACCAGGCGGCCCTGGACGGCCAGCCCCATCCCGAGGCGCACCTGCACGCCCAGCTCTACCCGCCGTACCGCACGCGCGACCGCCTGAAGTATTTGGCCGGCACCGAGATCGCCGCCGGGCTGTTCGCCATGGACGCGCTGCCCGAGGACAAGGCGGCCGAGCTGCGCCAGGTGGAGGTGGGCTTCTGATGGCGGCCAGCTTCGAAGAGGCTTTCGGCGCCGCGCCGCAGGCGCGCGCCGAGGCGCCCGGCCGGGTCAATCTGCTGGGCGACCACACCGACTACAACGACGGCTTCGTGCTGCCCGCGGCGATCCCGCAGCGCACCCGCGTGGCCATGCGGCGCAACGGCGGTGCCGATTTCGCGCTGCATGCGGCCGAGCTGGGCCACGGCGCGCGCTTCGGCCTGGACGCGCCGCCCACCGAGCAGTTCGCGCGCTATGTCTACGGCTGCCTGCGCCTGGTGCAGGATGAAGGCGCGCAGGTCCCCGGCCTGGACATCCATGTGGCCTCCGACGTGCCCATGGGCGTGGGACTGTCCTCCAGCGCGGCTCTGGAGGTGGCGACGCTGCGCTGCCTGCGCGAGCTGCTGGGCTTGGGCGTAGACGACGTGCGCATCGCCCAGCTGGGCCAGCGCGCCGAGATCGAGTACGCCGGCGTGAACGTCGGCATCCTGGACCAGATGGCCTCCAGCCTGGCCTCCACCGAGCGCGCGCTGTTCCTGGACACGCGCAGCCTGGAGCGGCGCCCGGTGCCGCTGCCGGCCGGCGGCCAGGTGCTGGTGCTGGATTCGGGTGCGCCGCGCAGCCTGGCGGCCAGCGGCTACAACCAGCGCCGCGCCGAGTGCGAACAGGCGGCCCGGGCCCTGGGCCTGGCGTCGCTGCGCGACGTCCCCGATCTGGCGGCCCTGGAGGGCCTGCCCGAGCTGCTGCGCCGCCGCGCACGCCATGTGTTCACCGAGAACCGGCGCGTGCTGCAGGCCGTCGAGGGCATCGCTGCCGCGGCTTTCGGCGCGCTGATGAACGAGTCGCACGCCAGCCTGCGCGACGACTACGAGTCCTCCGCGCCCGAGGTGGACCGCCTGCAGGCGCTCCTGCAGCGGCATCCCCGGGTGCATGGCGCGCGCATCACCGGTGGCGGCTTCGGCGGCGCCTGCGTGGCGCTGGTGCGCGCGGACAGCGCATCCCAGGTCGCGGCCGACGTGCTCGCCGCCTTCGGGCCGCAGGGCCGGCAGCTGGTGCCCATGCCCTGAGCGGGCACGGGCACGGGCCTCAGGCCGTCTCGGCGGTGGACCGGGACAGGGCGTCCAGCAGCGGGGGCTCGTCCGTGCAGCCCAGCGTGCGGGCCGGTTCGGCCAGGGTCTGCGACGAGGCCAGCGCCGACAGGTAGCGCTCCAGGCCGCTTTCCAGGGCGGGCATGAGCTGGCCGCGTTCGCTGGCCAGCGGTGCGTAGCGCGGCCGCGGCGCGACCTGTCCCAGCTCGGCGCCCGGGCAGGGCTGGACCAGGCCGGTGGGCAGTCCCGCGGCCTGCGCCGCCAGCTGCGCGAAGCCGGCCCAGCTCACGGCGCCGCGGTTGGCCAGGTGCCAGATGCCGCGCTCGCCGTCGATCAGCAGGTCCAGCGAGGCCTGCACCAGGTCGGGCACGTAGGTGGGCGAGACGAACTGGTCCGACGCCGCACGCCAGGGCTCGCCGCGCTGCAGCGCCTCCAGCGCCAGCGTCACGAAGTTGTGCCGGTCCCAGGGGCCGAAGAAGGCAGCGGTGCGGATCACCAGCGCGGCCGGGTCCTGGACCAGCATGCGGCGCTCGGCCTCCAGCTTGCTGCGGCCGTAGGCGTTGAGCGGCGCCGGCACATCGGACTCGACGTAGGCCGAACCCTTGCGCCCATCGAACACCAGGTCGCTGGAAAAGCCCATGTGGCGCACGCCGCGCCGGGCGCAGGCGGCCGCCAGCACGGCGGGGCCGTGCACGTTGTCGCGCCAGTGGCGCGGCTCGTGCTCGGCATCGTCGACCCGCACGAAGCCGGCGGTGTTCACCACCGCCCAGGGCTGCCAGCGCTCCAGCGCCGCCTCCACCGAGGCGGGATCGCCGATGTCCATCTCGGCGCGCGACAGCAGCCGGTAGGGCAGGCCGCGCAGCTCGCACAGGCGCGCATAGGCGCGGCCCAGCGTGCCGGTGGCGCCGGTGATCAGCAGCGGCCGGCCCGTGACCGGCAGGGCCTGCAGCTCGCCATGGCAGGGATAGGCCAGGCGCAGCTCGCGCTGCCACCAGCCGGGGCCGGCCAGCACCGGGCTGTCGGGCGCCTGGCCGGCGGCCAGCTGGCGCGCCAGGCGGGCCAGGGCCGTGGGCCGCGGCGTCGCGGGCGTGCCGTCGGCCGCGGGGCCGGCGCTCACGTCCCACAGGCCGGGCTCGTAGTGGCCGGCGTCGCGCGTGACCAGGCTGTCCCAGTCGTAGGTGCCGAAGGCGGCCCAGACGGTGACGGCGCGCAGGTCCAGGCCCTCTTCACGCAGCGCCTGGGCGCAGGCCCAGGTCTGGTGCAGCCAGCGCAGCTGCTCCTCGCGGCTGCAGCCCAGGTGCACCTCGGTGACGGCCATGGGCAGGCGGTAGCGCTCCCAGGCCTCGCGCAGCCTGGCGCGAAAGCCGCCCAGGTGGGCGCCGTGGATGCGCAGGGTCTCGACATCGACGTAGCGGTCGCGGCCGTTGCCGCCATGCAGGGCCTCGGGGTAGCGCTCCAGCCGGTCGTCCAGGAAGCGCTCGCTGGTCACGTAGGCGTTGATGCCCAGCAGGTCGGGCGGGCAGGGCGCCTGCACCAGCGCCAGCAGCTCCTCCTCGCTGGCGCCGTTACGCACCAGGTAGCCCCACAGCGGATGGCCGCGGTCCACCTTGCCGCACAGCAGGTCGAAGCTCAGCCAGCGGCGCACGTTCTCGAAGTCCGCCTGGTACTGCAGCCGCGGCGAGTTGCAGGTGGTGAAGCCCAGGTCGTCGGTCTGCACCAGCTGGGCGCGCGGGTTGACCTCGCGCACCGCGCGCATCGCGGCCACCGTGCCCTGGATCTCGCCGAGCAGCGCGCGCACGAATGCGGCGTCATCGCGGCCATGCGGGTACCAGTGGCCGTACAGCCCGGCGAAGCGCGCCGTGGTCAGCGGCTCGTTCACCGGCGTCCAGGCGTCGACCTGCGGGTAGCGCTGCGCCACGGCGCAGGCATAGGCGGCCAGCAGCCTGGGGAAATCCGGGTCCAGCAGGTGCGTGTGGCGCGGCCCGCTGCCATGGTGCAGCAGGCCGACGATGGGGGCGACGCCCAGGTCGGCCATGCGGGCCATGCGCTGGTCGGCCCAGCGCCAGTCGGCATCCTCCAGCGCGCCGGGCGCCGTGCGTTCCCACAGCAGGGGAAAGCGGATGCGCCGCACGCCCAGGCCGGCCAGCCGGTCCAGGTCGTCCAGCCGGTGGGCGAAGCCGTTGCGCTCGATCTGGTCGAAGAAGCGGTCGCCGACGCGGTTGACGGTGCACTCCGGCCCCGCCCACAGCTGCAGCGGTGTCGTCCTGCGGCCCGTCATGCCGGGCGGGCCGTTTCCGTGAGGACCGCGGCGGCTTCGGCACCCGCCTGGTGGCGCTGCGCCAGCCGCTTGAAGGTGGCCAGGGCCTGGCCCACCACCTGGTCCATGTTGTAGTACTTGTAGGTGGCCAGCCGGCCGACGAAGGTGACGTTCTCCATCTGCTCGGCCTCGGCCTCGTACTTGCGGTACAGCTGCGCGTTCTCCGGCCGCGGCACCGGGTAGTAGGGGTCGCCCTCGGCCTGCGGGAACTCGTACACCACCGAGGTGCAGGGATGCTCCTGGCCGGTGATGTGCTTGAACTCGCTGATGCGGGTGTAGCCGTAGTCGTTGGGGTAGTTCACCGTGCCCACCGGCTGGAACTGCTCCTGCCGGAAGGTCTGGTGCTTGAACTCCAGGCTGCGGTAGGGGAGCTTGCCGTGCTTGTGGTTGAAGAAGGCGTCGATGGGGCCGGTGTAGACCATGTGCTTCCACGGCACCAGCTCCACCATCTCGCGGTAGTCGGTGTTGAGCATCACCTTGATGTTCGGATGCGCCAGCATGCGCTCGAACATGCGCGTGTAGCCGTGCAGCGGCATGGCCTGGAAGGTGTCGGCGAAGTAGCGGTCGTCGCGGTTGGTGCGGGTGGGCACGCGGGCCGTCACGCTGGCGTCCAGCTCCGACGGGTCCATGGCCCACTGCTTGCGCGTGTAGCCGCGGAAGAACTTGTTGTAGAGGTCGCGGCCGACCTTGCTGACCACCACGTCCTCCGAGGTCCTGATCTGCTCCTTCTTCTCGGCCACCGACTCGAAGAACTTCTCCAGCTCGAAAGCGGTGAGGTTCAGGCCGTAGAGCTTGTTGACCGTATCCAGGTTGATGGGCATGGGCACCATCTGCCCGTCCACGCTGGCCAGCACGCGGTGCTGGTAGGGCCGCCACTCGGTGAAGCGCGACAGGTAATCGAAGATGTCGGCCGAGTTGGTGTGGAAGATGTGCGGCCCGTAGGGATGGATGAGGATGCCGTGGTCGTCGTAGCGGTCGTAGGCATTGCCGCCGATGTGCGGCCGCTTGTCCACGATCAGCACCCGCTGGTTCAGCTCGCTGGCCAGCCGTTCGGCCAGCACGCTGCCGGCGAAGCCGGCCCCCACGATCAGGTAGTCGAAGCCTCGTTGCCCCGGTACTGCGGCGGAGGCCGCCGACTTGAATCCCTCGCTGACTTTGTCCAACTGCGTGCTCCTTGATGTCGCAAAACGTCGCGTTCATGCGGCCGGCACGCCAGGCCGCGGTTGCCCACGTCAGCAAAGGGCAAACGCTGTGCCTGGCATCAGCAGAAGAGGCAGGCTTGCGACTCCCAGGCCGCGCGAGCGGCTCCCTCCGAATCCGTGGGTGTTCGCCGGAGCCCTGCCAGCCAAAGTGCTGGCGGCCCCGTCTCAGCTCTTATATTTGACCGAGCAGCCGTAGGGCCGTGTCGTCGAAACGCTGAGGGGCTTGCCGGACAAGGCCTCACCCAGGCCCTGGCGCACGTAGTTGGTCGCGCGCGGGATGTCCTGGGCATTGGCCGAGGGGATGCTGTCGATGCCGCCCGCGTAGACCAGCCGTCCCTGCGGGTCGACGATGTACAGGTGCGGCGTGGTGCGCGCGCCGTAAGACTTGCCCACGGTGCCTTCCTCGTCCATCAGCACGGCGGTCGGCGCGGCCTTGCGCTCCTGCTTCCAGGCCATGAGCTTGGCCGGCTCCAGCCAGTCGCCGCTGTCCCGGGCCGTCGAGTTGACCGACAGCCAGACCACGCCCTGGTCGGTGGCGGCCTTCTGCGTGGCCGGCATGTTGCCGCTGTTGTAGTGCTTCTGGACGAAGGGGCAGCCGGGGTTGGTCCACTCCAGCACCACGTGCTTGCCGCGGAAATCGCTGAGCCTGACGGTCTTGCCGGCGGCATCCTTGAGCGTGAACTCGGGCGCGGGCTGGCCCACGGTGGCGGCGGCCTGGGCGGTGGCGGCCAGGGCGGTGAGGGAGGCGGCGATCAGGGTACGGCGCAGCATGGGCAGGCTCCTTGTTTACAGGTTGGCGATCACGGAACGGACTTCCTCCACCCCCAGCACCTCGGACAGCACCACCGGCGGGCTGCCCTTCTTGTAGACCACGTACACCGGCACGCCGCTGCGGCCCAGCCTGGCCAGCGCGGCGGTGATGGCCGCATCGCGCCGGGTCCAGTCGGCACGCAGCAGCGCGACGTTCTTGGCGCTGAAGTCGGCCAGCACGTCCTCGCGCGCCAGCGTGGTCTTCTTGTTGTACTGGCAGGTCACGCACCAGGCGGCGGTGAAGTCCACGAACACCGGCTGGCCGGCGGCCAGCAGCTCGTCCACCCGCGCGGGCGACCAGGGCTGCCAGCGCTCGCCGGCGGCGCCCGCCACGGCACCCGCCGCCGGCGCGGCCTGGATGACATTCGGGCCGGCGGCCCAGGCCAGCAGGGCGAAGGCGGCCAGCGAGACGGCGGCCAGCGCCGTCCGTGCGCGGCCGCGCAGGCCCAGCGTCCACACGATGAAGCTCAACGCCACCAGCAGCCCCAGCAGCGCACCGGCCCCGTCGATGCCGCTCTGCTGGCCCAGCACCCACACCAGCCAGGCCACGGTGGCGAACATGGGAAAGGCCATCAGCCGGCGGAAGGTGTCCATCCACGGACCCGGCCGCGGCAGCCGCCGCGCCAGCGCCGGCAGCCAGCTGGCCGCCAGGTAGGGCAGGGCCATGCCCACGCCCAGCGCGGCAAAGACGGCCAGGGCCTGCGCCGGCGGCAGCGCCACCGCCAGGCCCAGCGAGGCGCCCATGAAGGGCGCGGTGCAGGGCGAGGCGATGGCCACCGCCAGCACGCCCGACAGGAAGGCATCGCCGGCAGGATGCCGGCTCTGCAGCGTCGCCAGGCGCGAGGGCAGGAAGCTGCCGAACTCGAACACGCCCGCCAAGTTCAGGCCGATCAGCGTGAACAACGCCGCCAAGGCCGCCACAACGGCCGGCGACTGCAGCTGGAAGCCCCAGCCCAGCTGCTCGCCGGCCGCGCGCAGCGCCAGCATTGCCGCGCCCAGCGCCAGGAAGGACAGCACCACGCCGGCGGTGTAGGCCAGCCCGCCGAGCCGGCGCTGTTCGCCGCCATGCTGGGCGAAGCCCACCACCTTGATGGCCAGCACCGGGAACACGCAAGGCATGAGGTTGAGGATCAGCCCGCCGAGCAGGGCACCCAGCAGCGCCGCTCCCAGGGTGAGCGAGGACGCGGGCGTCGGCGCCGCGGCGGACAAGGCGGCGTTGTCGCGCAGCGCGGCCTGCAGGGCGGGCGGGACGGCCGCGGGCGCCGCCGTGGCCGGCCAGCGGTCCTGCACCTGGACCTCGGCGCGCCAGCCCTGGCCCCCGTGCGCGAGCACCACGGGCATGGCCGCGGGGCTCTGGCTGCGCTGGGGCGACAGCGGCACGGCCGCGGTCCAGGTGGCACCCTGCCATGCCTGGGTCCAGGCGCCGGCGGTCTGGATCACCTCGCCGGTTTCGGGGAAGAACTCCAGCTGGCGGCCCTGCAGCGCCGCCGGCAGCCCGGCCACCGCGAAGCGCAGCGTGTCACCGTCGATCCGCACCGTGCTGCCGGCCGGCAGCGGCTGCGGCTGCGCCTCGAAGCTGGCCTGGAACGCCGCGCCGTGCAGCGCCGTGGTGCTGTTCAGCGGCAGCTGCAGCGCGAACTCGCCGTCCTCGGGGATGCACTCCTTCTTGCACACCAGCCAGCTGGCCTTGAGCCGGATGTCCAGCGCGCTGGCCAGCGGGCCCGGCTTGAAATCGGGCGCGATGGCCAGCGGCACCGGCAGCAGCACCGTGCCCTCGTAGCCGTAGTTCGCCAGGTTGCCCAGGGGGATCTTGCGCGGGACCGGCCAGGCGATGTCGCCGGCCAGCACGCCCGCAGGCAGTGTCCATTCCAGCTGGGTGGGCAGGCCCGAATCGCCGGAGTTCTTCCAGTAGGTGTGCCACTCGGGCTGGTGGGCCAGCTGCAGGCCCACCCACACGGTCTTGCCGGGGCCCACCCCGTCCGGCGCATGGGCCATCAGCTCGGCCCGCACGCGCTCGGTGGTCACCGTGGCGCGGGGGCTGTTCTGGGCCCAGGCCTGCGCCAGCAACGCACAGCCTGCTACCAGAAGCAGAGCGAAGAGAAAGCGGTGTGAAATCCTCACGGGTGTCGGAGCGCGACCGTGGCGCCAAGTTCCGCAAAGCCCAGCACCACCCGCCGGGTGCTTGCCGACTTCTTCTCGATCCTGGTGACCACGACGCTGCCGATCTCGGCCGTGTTGGCCACGTGGGTGCCGCCGCAGGGCTGGAAATCGATGGCGTCACCGATGCGGATGGTGCGTATGCGGCCCGTGCCGCGCGGCGGCTGCACCGACATGCTCTTGACCAGCGCCGGGTTGGCGTCCAGTTCCTGGTCCGTGATCGCGCCCACCACCACCGGGTGGGCCGCGGCGACCAGCCGCGCGATGCCCTCGGTGAGCGCTTCCTTGTCCAGCGGATCCGTCATGTGGAAGTCCAGCCGCGCGTACTCGGGGGTGATGGAGCAGCCGTTGACCGGCTGCGGCACCAGGTGGCACAGCAGGTGGGTGGTGGTATGGAAGCGCATCAGCCGGTGCCTGCGATCCCAGGCGATGCGCGCCGTCACCGCATCGCCCGGCTTCAGCCCGGCCAGCGCCTGCGCCTGGCCGGCCGCGGGCAGGTGGCAGATCTCGTCCGTCGGCTCGCCCTGGGCGTTCCTGCCCTTGCGGGTGTCGGCGACGGCGATCTCGCGGCCGTCGGCCAGCACCAGCACGCCGCTGTCGCCGGCCTGGCCGCCGCCTTGCGGGTAGAACACGGTACGGTCCAGCACGATGCCGGCCTCGCCCAGGGCCACCACGGCGGCGGTGCACTCGCGCAGGTAGCCATCCTCACGGAACAGGTCTTGGGTCATGCCCCGATTCTGGCGGTTCTGGCCTACAGTCCGCCACACCCGACCCGAGACTGCCCGCATGGAATCACGACGCCCCTCCTCCCTGGCCTTTGCCGTCGCCAGCGCGCTGCTGGCGGGCTGCGGCGACATCTCGCGGCTGCCCGAGGGCGCGGCCGTCGGTCCCACGCCGCAGCTGCCGGCGCCAACCACCCGCCTGATCCCCACGGTGAACGTGGCGCCGGCCCAGGGCTGGCCGGGCGGCGGCCAGCCGGTCGCGGCCGCGGGCTGGCGGGTGACGGCGCTGGTGCGCGGCCTGGCGCACCCGCGCTGGCTGCACGTGCTGCCCAACGGCGACGTGCTGGTGGCCGAGAGCAACAAGCCCGCGCCGCCGCCCGGCCAGGAGCCGCGCGGCTTCAAGGCCTGGGCCGCCCGGCTGGTGATGAAGCGCGCCGGCGCCGGCGTGCCCAGCGCCGACCGCATCAGCCTGCTGCGCGACGCCGATGGCGACGGCGTGGCCGAAACGCGCACGGTGTTCCTGGACGGCCTGCACTCGCCCTTCGGCATGGCGCTGGTGGGCAGCCAGCTCTACATCGCCAATGCCGATGCCGTGGTGCGGGTGCCTTACACGCCCGGCGACACGCGCGCCGGCGCCGCGCCGGTGAAGGTCGCCGACCTGCCCGCGGGCCTGAACCACCACTGGACCAAGAACATCCTGGCCAGCCGCGACGGCCGCACGCTGTACGCCACCGTCGGCTCCAACAGCAACGTCGGCGAGAACGGCCTGGCCGCGGAGGAGGGCCGCGCCGCCATCTGGGCGATCGACCTCGCCAGCGGCAACAAGCGGCTGTTCGCCACCGGCCTGCGCAACCCCAACGGCCTGGCCTGGGAGCCGCGGACCGGCGCCTTGTGGGCCGTGGTCAACGAGCGCGACGAGCTGGGCAGCGACCTGGTGCCCGACTACCTGACATCGGTGCGCGAGGGCGGCTTCTACGGCTGGCCCTGGTTCTACTGGGGCAGTCGGGCCGATGCCCGCGCGCCCGGCAGCGCGCCGCAGCAGCCCGTGCTCACGCCCGACTACGCGCTGGGCAACCACGTGGCGCCGCTGGGCCTGGCGTTCAGCGACGGCCGCCTGCCCGCGCCCTTCGACAGCGGCGCCTTCGTCGGCAACCACGGTTCCTGGAACCGGCGGCCGCTGTCGGGCTACAACGTGGTCTTCGTGCCGTTCGCGCAGGGGCGCCCCTCCGGCGCGCCGCGCGACTTCCTCACCGGGTTCCTGAGCCCGCAGGGCGACGCCTGGGGGCGGCCGGTGGGCGTGGCGCTCGACGGCAGGGGCGGCGTGCTGGTGGCCGACGACGTGGGCAACACGGTCTGGCGCGTGGCCCCGGCGCGCTGATCGCGGTTCAGCCGTGTAACGGACGACACCTCTTCTTACATTGCGTACGCAAGCCGGCATCAGGTTCCTACACTGCAAAACACAGCAGCACCTCGTTACGTGCTGCATGGAGGTGCCATGAGAACAGTGCAAGCATTGCAATGCGCGGCGGCCATGATGGCCGGCGCGCTGTGGGTGTCGGCCGCGAGCGCCGCGCCGGGGGACGGGCCGTCTGCGCGGACGGCGACCACCATCGCGCAAAGCGGCAGCGGCGCCGCGGCGCAGCCCAAGGCCGCCGCGAAGGCCAAGCCCGCTGCGGCAGCCTCCAAGGACGGCGCCAGCAAGGCCGCCGTCCGGCCTGCCTCCAAACCCAAGGCGGCCCCGCGGACCGCCGCCAAGCCGCGCGCGCCGGTCAAGCGCCCGACGGCCAGGACCGCCGCGCCGGCAGCCGCCGCCCTGGCGGCCAAGGCCGCGCCGGCCTGGAGCGATACCGAGAGCCGCCTCACGCGGCCCGGCGACCATCCCTTCACCATCGCCCACGGCGGCCTGGCGCGCAGCTACCGCGTGAACCTGCCTGCCGGCTACCACCCGGCGACGCCGGCGCCGCTGCTGGTGCTGCTGCAGGGTGCCTCGCGCGAATCCGCCCGCGACATCCAGGACCTGGCGCGGCAGGCACAGGCCCAGGGCTTCATCACCGTGTTCCCGCAGGGCGCCGCGCGCGGCCTGGACGGCAAGGCCCTGGTCAAGGCGGCCTGGAACGCGGACCGCGAACCGGCGGCCGACGACGTGGGCTTCGTCATGCAGGCGGTGGCCAACGTGTTCCGGCAGGCCAGCATCGACCGCGAGCGCATCTACGCGGCCGGCCTGGGCGAGGCGGCCGCCATGGCCTGGCGGCTGGCCTGCGACAAGCCCGACATCTTTACCGCGGTGGTGGGCATCGGCGCGGCGCAGCCTGCCGGGCCGTGCTCGCCCAGCCTCCCCGTCTCCGTGCTGCATTTCCAGGCGGGCGACCCCTTGCCCGGCGCCGCTCCCGGCACGCGGGATCCCGCCGCGCAGTGGGCCCAGCTGAACGGATGCAGCGCCGCCCCGCGCCGCATCCTGGACATCGGCGCGGACTACTGCGAAAGCTATGGCTGGTGCCGCGGCCAGGCCGAGGTCCAGCGTTGCGTGGCCGGCAGCGATGGCGAGTCCCCGGCCAAGGGCGGCGCCCTGACCATCTCGGCCACGGACCGGATGTGGGACTTCCTCGGGCGGCGCTGAACGAGCGGCCGCTAGCAGAGCTTGGGCCGGCCGTCGCGCTCGTACTGCACCGTCACGCCGCTGGGGAACTGCAGGTAGCGCACGCCTTCCACGCAGGCCACCGAGTAGCCCGTGAGGTTGGCCGTGACCTTGCGGTCGAACCAGCCGCAGCCGGCCAGTGCCATGGCCAGCACCATCACCACCAACTTGTTCATCGCCGCCTCGCTGTGTTGCCGTCGTTGCCGCCGTTCTAAGGCAAGTGCGGCCGCCGCGGCGTAGGCCGGACCCTCAGGTCCCTTGTCGCAACGGCGCCCCTTCCAGCTGCGGCGCGGGCGGCAGGCCGGTGACCCGCAGGATCTCCTCCTCCGACAGCGTCTCCTGGTTCAGCAGCGCCCTCACCAGCGCGTCCAGCGCCGGCCGGTGCTCGCGCAGCCGCCGCTGGGCCTCCTCGTGGCAGCCCTGGATGATGCGCTGCACCTCCGCATCCACCAGCGCCGCGGTCTGCTCGCTGAACGGCTTGTCGCCGCCCACGCCGGCCGCGGTGCCGAGGAAGCGGTTCTCGCGCGGCGCGAGCTGCACCATGCCGACCGCGTCGCTCATGCCCCAGCGCGTGACCATGCTGCGCGCCAGCTGGGTGGCCTGCTCGATGTCGTTCTCCGCGCCGGTGGTCCGGGTGCCGTACACCACCTCCTCGGCGGCGCGGCCGCCCAGCATGCCGATGATGCGGGCGCGCAGGTAGGCCTCGGGGTAGTTGTAGCGGTCGGTCTGCGGCCGCTGGTAGGTGACGCCCAGCGCCTGGCCGCGCGGCACGATGCTCACGCGGTGCACCGGGTCGGCGCCCGGCACCACCAGGCCCAGGATGGCATGGCCGCCCTCGTGGTAGGCGATGCGCTCGCGGTCCTGCGGCGACAGCAGCAGCGGCCGCTCCGGGCCCAGCACGATCTTCTCCAGCGCATCCAGGAAGTCCTTGTGCGCCACCGCGGCCTCGTTGCGGCGCGCGGCCAGCAGCGCGGCCTCGTTCACCAGGTTCTGCAGGTCCGCGCCCGAGAAGCCCGGCGTGGCCTGGGCCAGCTCCTCCAGCCGCACGTCGCCGGCCAGCGGGACCTTGCGCACGTGCACGCGCAGGATGGCCTCGCGGCCGGCCTTGTCCGGCAGGTTGACCACCACGCGCCGGTCGAAGCGGCCCGGCCGCAGCAGCGCGCGGTCCAGCACGTCGGGCGTGTTGGTGGCCGCCAGCACGATGATCCCTTCGCGGCCGGAGAAGCCGTCCATCTCGGTGAGGATCTGCTGCAGCGTCTGCTCCTGCTCGCTGTGGCCGCCGCCGAAGGCGATGCCGCCGCGCGCGCGGCCGATGGCGTCGATCTCGTCGATGAAGATGATGGCCGGCGCGCTCTCGCGCGCCTGCTTGAACAGGTCACGCACGCGGGCCGCGCCCACGCCCACGATCATCTCCACGAACTCGGCCGCGCTCATCGAGAAGAAGGGCACGCCCGCCTCGCCGGCCACCGCCTTGGCCAGCAGCGTCTTGCCGGTGCCCGGCGAGCCGATCAGCAGCACGCCCTTGGGCGCGGTGCCGCCCAGGCGCGTGTACTTGTCGGGCGCCTTGAGGAAATCGACGATCTCCACCAGTTCGGCTTCGGCCTCGTCGATGCCGGCCACGTCGTTGAAGGTGATCCGGTTGGCGGGGTCGCCCGCGTCGTAGCGCTTGGCCTTGCTGCGGCCGATGCCGAACATGCCGCCCATGCCGCCGACCCCGCCGCCCTGCGCCGCGCGGCGGTACATCCAGACGTAGAAGCCGATGATGAGCAGCGCCGGGCCGAAGTACAGCAGCGTGGTCCATAGCCCGCCCTGCTGGATCGGCACCGCGCTGATCTCCACGCCGTGGCGGATCAGGAAGTCCTCCAGGCCGCGGTCGAAGAAGGCCGGCAGCTCGGTGTTGAAGTAGGCCGAGGTGCGCGGTGGCGGCAGCAGCCGGCGGTCCAGCGTGGTCGGGCGCGGCGGCTGGCCGGCCTGCTTGACCTCCTCGGGCGTGGGCCAGGTGACGGGCTGCTTGAAGCGGCCTTCGATCGTGGTGCCGCGGCTGTACAGGGCGGTGACGTTGCCCGCCGCCACCTGCTGGCGGAACTCGGTGTACGGCACGGTGACCGGCTGCTCCCCGGGGAACAGGAAGCGCATCAGCAGGTAGTTGACCAGGAACAGCAGCGCGAACAGCCCCAGCGCCTTGCGCGGCGGCAGGCGGCTGCCCAGCGGATTCGGCTTGGTGCCCGGCGGGACGGTGGGCTTGGCGGGGTTCTGCGAAGCGTTCATGGCGCGATCATGCGCAAGCCTTACCGCGGCTGAGCGTCAGCCGCGGGCGCGACCGCGCGCCGGGCGGTGCCGCCCGGCGCCCAGCGAGCTGCGCTCAGCGCTGGCCCTGCTGCCGGCGCCAGCTGCCGTAGGCGTCGTCCATGCGCTGGCGGCGGCTGTCGTCCGCTCCGGCGCCGGCGGTCCTGCCGTCGGCCGGGCCCGCGCCCATGGTGCCGAGCTCGCCACTGCCGCCGCCACTGCGCTGGGCCTGCTGGGGCGCCGGCGGTAGGCGGTTTTCGAGGGCCTGCCCGGTGCTGCGCATCCTGTCTGCGCCGCGGCGCGCGACGTTGCCCGTCGCGCTGGCAGCGCGCTGGGCACCGCGCTTGGTGGCCTGGCCGGCACGCTTGGCGCCTTGCACGCCCTTGTCGACGACTCCACCCGCGGTGGTGCGCTGGCCGGCAGCCTGGCTGCCGCTGTCGCGGGTCTGGGCGATGGCGGAGCCGCCGAAGGCAAGGGCGGCGGCGATCAGGATCGGTGACAACTTCATGGCGACTCCTTGAAAGACTCGGGTTCGGATGCTTCCATCAGAACGCCGACGGCGCATCCGGGCTGTCGGAGCCGGCAGCAAAAGCGTGTCGGGCGGTGGCGCGCCGGTCGGGCTGCGGATGGGCCAGGGCGCAACGCGGGCGGGCTCACGGCCCCGTGCAGCGGCGATCCTCCTGCGCGCTCATGCCGGCAGCGGCAGCGCCGTCTTGTAGCGCACCTGCTTGAGCGCGAAGCTGGAGCGGATCTTCTCGATGCCGGGGATGGGCGTCAGCTGGTTCAGGATGAAGCGCTCCAGTGCGGCGATGTCGGCCAGCGCCACGCGGATCAGGTAGTCGCTGTCGCCGGTCATCAGGTAGCACTCCATCACCTCGTCGTGCTCGGCGATGCGGCGCTCGAACTCGGCCAGCGAGCCGCGCGACTGCTCCTTCAGGCTGATGGAGATGAACACGTTCAAGCCCAGGCCCACGGCCTTGGGGTCGGCCAGCGCCACATAGCGCTGGATCACGCCCGCCGCCTGCAGGGCCTTGACGCGGGCCAGGCAGGGCGAGGGCGACAGGTGCACCCGCCGCGCCAGCTCCACGTTGCTCAGGGAACCGTCCTGCTGCAGCTCGGCCAGGATGCGCAGGTCGATGCTGTCCAGTTGCATGGAATGCTGTAGATGAAGAAGTTGACGGCAGATCGTGCTGCCATGCAGTGTATCCGTCCGCTTTTCGATACCCCATGCCGGCCCGCTTTGCCTACAGTGCGAGCTGGAGACAAGCACCCCATGACCGACCACAGCATCACCCGCTTCCTGTTGGCCGACGGCCGCAACGACACCGATCCCACCGAAACCGCCGAATGGCGCGACGCGCTGCTGTCGCTGGTGGCGGTCCAGGGCCCGGCACGGGCCCGCCATATCCTGGACGAGCTGGCGGCGCTGGCGCGCGGCCCGCACATCGCCTGGTCGCCCGAGCTGGTCACGCCCTACGTCAACACCATCCCGGTGGACCGGCAGCCGGTGTTCCCCGGCGACCTGGCCATCGAGGAGAAGCTGGCCTCGCTGATGCGCTGGAACGCGCTGGCCCTGGTGGCCCGGGCCAACGCCGCCTACGGCGAGCTGGGCGGCCACATCGCCAGCTACGCCAGCGCCGCCGACCTGTTCGAGGTGGGCTTCAACCATTTCTTCCGGGCCGGCAACCCCGCCCACGGCGGCGACCTGGTGTTCTTCCAGCCGCACAGCGCGCCGGGCGTGTACGCGCGGGCCTTCCTCGAGGGGCGCCTGACGCAGCAGGACCTGGCGCATTACCGCCAGGAGATCACCGCGCCCCAGCACGGCGCCCGCGGCCTCTCCAGCTACCCGCATCCCTGGCTGATGCCGGACTTCTGGCAGTTCCCCACCGGCTCCATGGGCCTGGGGCCGATCAGCTCGATCTACCACGCGCGCTTCATGCGCTACCTCACGCACCGCAACCTGCTCGACTGCGGCGCCCGCAAGGTCTGGGGCGTGTTCGGCGACGGCGAGATGGACGAGCCCGAGAGCATGAGCGCGCTCACCCTGGCCTCGCGCGAGAAGCTGGACAACCTGGTGTGGGTGGTCAACTGCAACCTGCAGCGGCTGGACGGCCCGGTGCGCGGCAACGGCCGCATCGTCGACGAGCTGGAAAAGCTGTTCCGCGGCGCAGGCTGGAACGTGGTCAAGCTGCTGTGGGGCAGCGACTGGGACGGCCTGTTCGCGCGCGATGCCCAGGGCGCGCTGCTGCGCGCCTTCGCGCACACGGTGGACGGGCAGATGCAGACCTTCGCCGCCAAGGACGGCCGCTTCAACCGCGACAACTTCTTCGGCCAGAACGAGCAGCTGCAGCGGCTGGCCCAGGGCATGACCGACGAGCAGATCGACCGGCTCAAGCGCGGCGGCCACGACCTGGTGAAGATCCACGCCGCCTACGCCGCGGCGGCGGCGCACGAGGGCCAGCCCACGGTGATCCTGGCCCACACCAAGAAGGGCTACGGCATGGGCACGGCCGGCCAGGGCCGCATGACCACGCACAGCCAGAAGAAGCTGGACGAGGCGGCGCTGCTGGAATTCCGCAACCGCTTCAACCTGCCGCTGTCGGACGAGCAGGCCCGCAACCTGGAGTTCTTCAAGCCGGCCGAGGACAGCGCGGAGATGCGCTACCTGCACCAGCGCCGGGCCGCGCTGGGCGGCCACATGCCCCGGCGCGAGTCGGCCTCGCCCGTGCTGCCGGTGCCGCAGCTCGCCTCCTATGCGCAGTTCGCCACCCAGGCCGGCGGCAAGGAGATGTCGACCACCATGGCCTTCGTGCGCCTGCTGGGCAACCTGCTGAAGGACCCGCAGCTGGGGCCGCGCATCGTGCCCATCGTGGCCGACGAGGCCCGCACCTTCGGCATGGCCAACCTGTTCAAGCAGGTGGGCATCTACTCCAGCGTGGGCCAGCGCTACGAGCCGGAGGACATCGGCTCGGTGCTGTCCTACCGCGAGGCGCTGGACGGCCAGATCCTGGAGGAGGGCATCAGCGAGGCCGGCGCCATCGCCAGCTGGACGGCCGCGGCCACCAGCTACAGCGTGCACGGCTTTCCCATGCTGCCGTTCTACATCTACTACTCGATGTTCGGCTTCCAGCGCGTGGGCGACGCGATCTGGGCGGCGGCCGACCAGCGGGCGCGCGGCTTCCTGCTGGGCGCGACCTCGGGCCGCACCACGCTGGGCGGCGAGGGCCTGCAGCACCAGGACGGCAGCAGCCACCTGGTGGCGGCCACCATCCCCAACTGCAAGGCCTGGGACCCGGCCTTCGCCGGCGAGATGGCGGTGATCGTCGACCACGGCATGCACGAGATGCTGGTGGAGCAGCAGGACGTCTTCCACTACATCACGCTGATGAACGAGAACTACGCCCAGCCGGACCTGCCGGAAGGAGCGCAAGAAGGCATCATCCGCGGCTGCTACCGGTTCGCCGGCTACCCGCCCGCGGCTCCCGGCGCGCCGGCCGGAGACACGGTGACGCTGCTCGGCTCGGGCGCCATCCTCACCGAGGTGATCCGCGCGGCGCAGCAGCTGGCCGCCGAAGGCATCGCCTGCGAGGTCTACAGCGTGACCAGCTGGAGCGAGCTGGCGCGCGACGGCATCGCCTGCGAGCAGCGCGCGCTGCGCGGCGAGGCCCACACCGAGCCCTACCTGCGCGGCCTGCTGGCGGCAGGGCGCGGGCCCATCGTGGCCGCCACCGACTACGTGCGCGCCGTGCCCGAGCAGGTGCGCGCCTTCCTGCCGGAGGGCCGCCGCTACCTCACCCTGGGCACCGACGGCTTCGGGCGCAGCGACACCCGGGCAGCGCTGCGGGCGTTCTTCGGGGTGGATGCGGCCCACATCGCGCGGGCGGCGCGGCACGCGCTGGGACGCTAGCCAGCGCTCGGCCGTACCGCTACCATCGGCTGAAACTGGTTTCAGTTCAGCCCATGCCTGCACCTGCCGTTCCGTCCTTGCCGCCTGCCGCCCCCGACGCGGGCCTGCGCGCCACCATCGCCGACGTTGCCCGGCGCGCCGGGGTCTCCAAGGCCACGGTCTCGCGCTTCCTGAACCGGCGCGACGAGCTGCTGACGCCGGAGATCGCGCGCCGGGTGGAGGCGGCCATCGCCGAGCTGGGCTACTCGCCCAGCCCCATGGCCCAGGCCCTCAAGCGCGGGCGCTCGCGCCTGATCGGCCTGGTGGTGGCCGACGTGACCAACCCGTTCTCGGTGGCCGTGCTGCGCGGCGCCGAGAAGGCCTGCCAGCAGGCCGGCTACCTGCTGATGCTGTTCAACCTGGGCGACGACGCCGACCGCGAACGCGACGCCATCGAGGCGCTGGTGGCCTACCAGGTCGAAGGCCTGATCCTCAACACCCTGGGCCGCGACGAGCGGGCGGTGGCCGCCGCCGCGCGCAGCGGCCGGCCGGTGGTGCTGGTGGACCGCCGCCACGCCGAGATGCAGGCCGACTTCGTTTCGCTGGACAACGCCGGCGCGGTGCGGCTGGCAGCCCGGCACCTGGTGGACGCCGGCTGGGACGAGCTGCTGTTCGTCAGCGAGCCGGTGGCCGGGGTCAGCTCGCGCCAGGAGCGCGAGGCGGCGTTCCGCGCCTTCGTGGCGGATGCCGCGGGCATCGCCGGCCGCAGCGTCGAGTCCTGGGCGGGCGGCGCCGAGGCGCTGGCCCAGGCGCTGCGCGACCTGCGCGCCCGGGGACGGCGGCCCGCCGTGCTGGCCAGCAATGCGGTGGTCACCCTGCGCGTGGCCGAGGCGGTGGCGGCGCTGGGCTGGCGCTTCGGCGGCGACCTGGGCTTCGTCGGCATCGACGAGACCGAATGGGCGCCGCTGGTGGGCCCGGGCCTGAGCACCGTGGCCCAGCCCACCGACGCGCTGGGGCGGCTGGCCACGGCCTGCCTGCTGGAACGCCTGCAGGGGCTGACGGTGCCGCCGCGGCAGATCCTGCTGCCGGGGCAACTGGTGGCGCGGCGCTCTTCCTTGGGCACGCAAGCCTAGGGTAAATCCGGATGAAAGGCTGAAACCGGTTTCTATAATGAATCTAAGAAACCGGTTTCAGTGATTCCTGCCTGATTCCTTACCGTCCCCGCTTTCCCTTGAACTACGACTTCCAGTTCGACGCCGTCTTCGCCGCCTGGCCTTTGTTGCTGCGCGGCACCTGGATCACGATCCAGCTCTCGCTCACGGCCACCGTGCTGGGCCTGGGCGTGGCCATCGCCTGCGCCTGGGCCAAGACCTCGGGACCGGCGCCGCTGCGCTGGGGGGTCAATGCCTACATCGAGCTGATCCGCAACACGCCGTTCCTGGTGCAGCTGTTCTTCTTTTTCTTCGCGCTGCCCGCGCTGGGGCTGCGCTGGTCGGCCCACGCCGCGGCGCTGGTGGCCATGGTGGTCAACCTGGGCGCCTACGCCACCGAGATCATCCGCGCAGGCATCGAGTCCATCCCGCGCGGCCAGATCGAGGCCGGCCTGGCGCTCAACCTCAAGCGCCACCAGGTGTTCCGCTTCATCGTGCTCAAGCCCGCGCTCAAGGCCATCTACCCGGCGCTCACCAGCCAGTTCATCCTGCTGATGCTGAGTTCGGCCGTGGTGTCCGCCATCTCCGCCGACGACCTGACCTCGGTGGCGGCCAACCTGCAGTCGCAGACCTTCCGCAGCTTCGAGATCTACATCGTGGTGGCCGGCATCTACCTGGCGCTGGCGCTGGCCTTCTCGGGCCTGTTCCGGCTGGTCTACCGCCTGGCCCTCAACTACCCGGACCGCCGCTGATGCGCACCTTCGGCTTCCCCGAGTTCCTGTTCATCCTGGAAGCGGCCCGGTGGACCATCGGCCTGTCGCTGATGGCCTTCGTCGGCGGCGCCCTCGGCGGCCTGCTGGTGGCGCTGGCGCGCACCAGCGAGAACGGCCTGGCGCGCGCCGTCTCCACCGCCTTCGTGCAGGTGTTCCAGGGCACGCCGCTGCTGCTGCAGCTGTTCCTGATCTTCTTCGGCGCGCCGGTGCTGGGCTGGGACGTCAACCCCTGGGTGGCCGCCGGAATCGCGCTGATCCTCAACACCAGCGCCTTCCTGGGCGAGATCTGGCGCGGCTGCATCCAGGCCATCCCGCGCGGCCAGTGGGAGGCCGCCGAGGCGCTGGGCCTGCGCTACGCGGCGCGCATGCGCGACGTGATCCTGCCGCAGGCCTTCAAGATCGCGCTGCCGCCCACCGTGGGCTACCTGGTGCAGGTGATCAAGGGGACCTCGCTGGCCGCCATCATCGGCTTTACCGAGGTCACGCGCGCCGGCCAGATCATCAACAACGCCACCTTCCAGCCGCTGGTCGTCTTCAGCGTGGTGGCCCTCATCTACTTCGCCCTGTGCTGGCCGCTGTCGCTGCTGGCCGGGCGGATGGAGCGCCGCCGGGCGGCGGCACTGGCCCGCTGAGCGGGCCGGACCTTTCCCTTTTCAACGGAGACACTTCCATGCACCACTTCTCCCGCCGCGCCTTCGCCGCCCTCGGCCTGGCCGCCACCGCCACCCTCGCAGCCCTGGCCGCCGCGCCCGCCTGGGCCCAGGCCCCGGAAGAGATCAGGAAGAAGGGCGAGGTCACCGTCGGCCTGCTCGTGGACTTCCCGCCCTACGGCACCACCAACGCGCAGAACCAGCCCGACGGCTACGACGCCGACGTGGCGCGCCTGCTGGGCAAGGAGTGGGGCGTCAAGGTGAACCTGATGCCGGTGACCGGACCGAACCGCATCCCCTTCCTGCTGACCAACAAGGTCGACCTGCTGATCGCCTCCCTGGCCGTGACGCCCGAGCGCGCCAAGCAGGTGCAGTTCTCCCAGCCTTATTCCGCCGCCACCATCGTGCTGTTCGGCGGGAAGAAGGCCAGCATCAAGGCGCCGGCCGACCTGAAGAACGTGCGCGTGGGTGTCGCCCGCGCCAGCACCCAGGACGTGGCGCTGACCGCGATGGCGCCCCAGGGCACGGAGATCCGCCGCTTCGACGACGACGCCTCGGCCATGCAGGCCCTGATCTCCGGCCAGGTCGACGCGATCGGCTGCTCCACCACCGTGGCCGCCCAGATCAACAAGCGCCAGCCCGGCGCCTTCGAGCCCAAGTTCGTGCTGCGCCAGCAGGAGATGGCGGTCGCCATGCGCCCCGGCCAGGAGCCGCTGCTCAAGGCCGTGAACGAGTTCGTGGCCAAGAACACGGCCAACGGCGAGCTGAACAAGCTGTACCGCAAGTGGCTGGAGACCGACCTGCCGAAGATGCAGTAACGCCGCCGCGAGGAACCGCCATGAACCGCCAGGTCGACGCCAAGGCCGAGCCCATCATCCGCCTCGAAGGCGTGGAGAAGTGGTTCGGCAAGTTCCAGGTGCTGTCCGCCATCGACCTGCGGGTCGCCGCCGGAGAGCGCATCGTGGTGTGCGGGCCCTCGGGCTCGGGCAAGTCCACCCTGATCCGCTGCATCAACGGCCTGGAGGCGGTGAACAAGGGCCGCATCCTGGTGGACGGCATCGACCTGACCGGCGGCAGGCGCAGCATCGACAAGGTGCGCGCCGAGGTCGGCATGGTGTTCCAGCAGTTCAACCTGTTCCCGCACCTCACCATCCTGCAGAACTGCACGCTGGCGCCCATGCGCACCCGCGGCGTGAGCCGCGAGGAGGCCGAGGCCACGGCGATGAAGTTCCTCACCCGGGTGCGCATCCCGGACCAGGCGCACAAGTACCCCAGCCAGCTCTCGGGCGGGCAGCAGCAGCGCGTGGCGATCGCCCGGGCGCTGTGCATGACGCCGCGCGTCATGCTGTTCGACGAGCCCACCTCGGCGCTGGACCCCGAGATGGTCAAGGAAGTGCTGGACACCATGATCAGCCTGGCCGAGGAGGGCATGACCATGCTGTGCGTGACGCACGAGATGGGCTTCGCCCGCAGCGTCGCCGACCGCGTGATCTTCATGGCCGATGGGCGCATCGTGGAGGAGGCGCCGCCGCAGCAGTTCTTCACCCGGCCGCAGCACGAGAAGACGCGCAACTTCCTGGGCCAGATCCTGAGCTCGCACCACCAGCCGTCGGCCGCCTGATGCAGCAGGTCCTGATCTCGCTGGGTTCGTTCGGCGCGGCCGAGGTGCGCCGCCACGGCCAGCTGTGGTTCACCCGGCTGGCTCAGGCCGCCGGCGCCGACGGCGTGGAGGTGCGCGGCGAGCTGCTGAACGACGCCGGCGCCGAGCTGCCCGCCATCGCCGAGGCGGCGGCGCGCCGCGGCTCGGCCCTGGTCTATTCCAGCCCCGACGGCTTGTGGGCCGGCGACGGCTCGCTCGACGGCGCGGCCCTGGAGCGCGCGCTGCAGGCCACGCGGGCGCTGGGCGCGACGCGCCTGAAGATATCCATCGGCGGCTTCGGCGCCGCCTCGGCCGGCAGCTTCGCGCAGCTGGCGGCCGCCCTGGCCGGGCGCGGCATCGAGCTGGTGATCGAGAACGACCAGACCGTCGCCGCCGGCACCCTGGCCGCGCTGCAGGCCTTCTTCGCCCAGGCCCAGGCCGCCGGCCTGCCGCTGGGCATGACCTTCGACATGGGCAACTGGCACTGGACCGGTGAATGCCCGCTGGAGGCGGCCCGCGCCTGCGGTCCGCGCGTCGCCTACGTGCACTGCAAGGGCGTGCAGCGCCAGCCGCACCGCTGGGTCGCGGTGCCGCTGGCCGAATCGGCCGCGCCCTGGCGCGCGGTGCTGCGCACGCTGCCGCGCGGGCTGCCCTGGGCCATCGAGTACCCGCTGCAGGGCGACGACCTGCTGGCCGTGACGCGCGAGCAGGTCGCCCGGCTGCGCGAGGTGTCCGCCACCCTGGAGGCTGCGGCATGAGCGGCGATCACCGCTTCGACGTCGCCCTGTTCGGCGAAATGCTGCTGCTGCTGGTGGCCGACCGGCCCGGGCCGCTGGAGTCGGTGCCGTCGTTCCACAAGCGCACGGCCGGTGCCGAGACCAACGTGGCGATCGGGCTGGCGCGCGCCGGCCTGCGCGTGGGCTGGGCCAGCCGCCTGGGCACCGACTCCATGGGCCGCTACCTGCTGGGCGAGATGCGGCGCGAGGGCATCGACTGTTCCCGCGTCAGCTGCGATCCGGCGCAGCGCACGGGCTTCCAGTTCAAGGGACGGGTCACCGACGGCAGCGACCCGCCGGTGGAGTACCACCGCAAGGGCTCGGCGGCCAGCCGGATGACGCCGGCCGACATCGACGTGGACTGGCTGCTGGGCGCGCGGCACCTGCATGCCACCGGCGTGTTCCCGGCGATCTCGGCGACCGCCCTGGCGACCGCGCGCCAGGCCCTCGAGCTGATGCGCGCCGCCGGCCGCACCATCTCCTTCGATCCCAACCTGCGGCCCACGCTGTGGGCCACGCCCGAGGACATGCGGCGCGAGATCAACGCGCTGGCGTTCCAGGCCGACTGGGTGCTGCCGGGGCTGGAGGAGGGGCGCTTCCTGACCGGCGAGCGCTCGCCCGAGGCCATCGCCCGCTTCTACCGCGAGCGCGGCGCCAGCCTGGTCGCCGTCAAGCTCGGGCCCGAGGGCGCGTACTACGACGGCGAGCAGGGCAGCGGCCACGTGCCGGGCTTTCCGGTCCGGGAGGTGGTCGACACCGTGGGCGCCGGCGACGGCTTCGCGGTCGGCGTGGTCAGCGCCTTGCTGGAAGGCCGCGGCACCGCCGACGCGGTTCGCCGCGGCGCCTGGATCGGCGCGCGCGCCGTGCAGGTGCTGGGCGACACCGAGGGCCTGCCGACGCGCGCCGAACTGCAGGCGGCTGGGCTGTGAGCATGGTACGCAAGTCGGTGCTGGTGTTCCGCGAGCTGCCGCCGGACCAGCTGGCGCGCATCACCGCGGTGCACGAGGTGGTGGTGGCCAATCCGCGCAAGCCCGCCGAACGCCCGGCCTTCGAGGCCGCCTTGCCGCACGCCCACGGCCTGATCGGCTCCAGCCATCCCGTCACGCCGCAACTGCTGGCCCAGGCGTCGCAACTGGAGGTGATCTCCAGCATCTCCGTGGGCGTGGACAACTATCCGCTGGACGCGCTGCGCGAACGCGGCATCCTGCTGTGCCACACGCCGGGCGTGCTGACCGAGACCACGGCCGACACCGTGTTCGCCCTGGTGATGGCCACCAGCCGGCGCATCGTCGAGCTGGCCAACCACGTGCGCGAAGGCCGCTGGGACCGCAACATCGGCGAAGACCTGTTCGGCTGGGACGTGCACGGCAAGACCCTGGGCCTGCTGGGCTTCGGCCGCATCGGCCAGGCGGTGGCCCGGCGCGCGGCCCTGGGGTTCGGCATGCCGGTGCTCTACCACAGCCGCCGGCCGGTGGACATGCCCGAGCTCGCGGGCCGCGCCGTCCACACGCCGCTGGACCGATTGCTGGCGCAAGCCGACATCGTGGCCGCGGTGCTGCCGCTGACGCCGCAGACGCGCGGGCTCATGGGCGCGCGCGAGTTCGGGCTGATGAAGCCGGGCGCGATCTTCGTCAACGGCGGCCGCGGCGCGACGGTGCAGGAGGACGCGCTGCTGCAGGCGCTGGACCAGGGCCGGCTGCGCGCGGCCGGCCTGGACGTGTTCGCGACCGAGCCCCTGCCGCCGGACTCGCCCCTGCGGCGCCATCCGCGCGTCACGGCGCTGCCGCACATCGGCTCGGCCACCCACGAGACGCGCCAGGCCATGGCCGCCCTGGCGACCACCAACCTGCTGCAGGCCCTGGCGGGCCAGCGGCCGCAGGCGGTGTACGCGGGCGGCGCCTGAGCCCGCGTCGTCGCCTCGGCGCGATTGCCCATAATCGCGGCCATGGCCACCTTCCCGCCGCCCGCCGCGCCGCTGCCCTCCCGCTTCTGGGCCGACCTGTCCACCCGCCAGTTCGCGCAGCTGCAGGCCGCGGGCCGGGCGCAGGAGGTGGTGGCGGTGCTGCCGGTGGCCGCCATCGAGCAGCACGGGCCGCACCTGCCGGTCAGCGTGGACGCCACCCTGGTCGACGGCGTCATCGCCGCCAGCCTGCCGCACCTGCCGGCCGGGTTGCCGGTGCTGTTCCTGCCCACCCAGGCGGTGGGCAAGAGCAACGAGCACATCCGCTTTCCGGGCACGCTGACGCTGTCGGCCGAGACGCTGATCCGGCTGTGGACGGAGATCGGCGAGTCGGTGGCGCGCGCCGGCGTGCGCAAGCTGGTGCTGTTCAACTCGCACGGCGGGCAGGTCAGCGTGACGGACATCGTGGCGCGCGAGCTGCGCACGCGCTGCGACCTGATCGTCTACTCCACCCACTGGTTCACCCTGCCGCTGGGCGCGCAGGTCCATGGCCGCTTCAGCCCCGAGGAGCACCGCTTCGGCATCCACGCGGGCGACATGGAGACCTCGATGATGCTGGCGCTGCGGCCGCAGCTCGTGGCCATGGACCAGGCGCGCGACTTCAAGTCCAGCGCGCAGGAGCGGGCGGCGAAGTACCCCATCCTGGGCAACGGCAGCAGCGCCAAGCTGGGCTGGCAGATGCAGGACTACCACCCCCAGGGCGCTGCCGGCAACGCCACGCTGGCCACCGCCGACAAGGGCCGGGCGGTGGTGGAGGCCGCGGGGCGGCAGCTGGCCCTGCTGCTGCAGGAGGTCGCGCAGCTGCCGCTGTCCACCCTGGTCGAGAAGCCGGGGGGACTCGAGTGAGCGCTGCGCGCGCATGCGGCTGAGGCCGCGCGGCGACCGTCATTGCCGTCCTACGCCAGCTTGCGAGGGCGCCGATGGCGGCTGCGCCCGCACTCCCTAGATTGAAGGGACCAGGCCGGCGCCGCCGGCCGCAACCCCGATCCAAGGAGAAACACATGGCGACAGTGGCAGAGATCATGACGCGCGAGGTCCGCAGCATGACCCCGCAGGACACCCTGGTGCAGGCCGCCCAGGTGATGGACGAACTGAACGTGGGCGTGGTGCCGGTGTGCGAAGGCGAACGGCTGGTGGGCATGGTCACCGACCGCGACATCGTGGTGCGCGGCCTCGCGCGCGAGCTGGACCCCAAGAGCTGCAAGCTGGCCGACGTGATGAGCGGCCACGTGCGCACGGTGCGCGAGAACGACGACGTGGACGAGGTGCTCAGCGAGATGGCCACCGCGCAGATCCGCCGCATGCCGGTGGTGGACGCGCAGGAGCGGCTGGTGGGCATCGTCTCGCTCGGCGACATCGCGGCCAAGGACCCGGAGGACGAGGTGGACGTGGCGATGTCGCTGGGGGACATCTCCTCGCCGGCCGAGCCCGACCGCACAGGCACGGCGGAGCAGTCCCAGGGCAGCACTGGCCAGACCCAGGGGCAGCCGTCCTGACGGCGGATGCATGCGGCGTTAAGCTCGCCGCATGCGGATTGAAACACTGCGACACAAGCTGCGCGCCCTCGGCGCGGGCCCGCTGCACGAGCAGCGAGTGTTGCGCTTGTGGTCGCAGGCGCTGCCCCAGGACAGCGGCCGGCGGCGCATAGCCGACTTCCTGCCGCGCGCCCTGCGCGAGGCGCTGCCCGCGCTCGAGCTCGAGCTGGCCGGGCTGGCGCGGCTGGCCTCGGCGCATCCGGCGGCCGACGGCTCCGAGCGCCTGCTGGTGCAACTGGCCGACGGTCAGACGGTGGAGAGCGTGCTGCTGCCGCACGGCGGCCTGTGCGTGTCCACCCAGGTGGGCTGCGCCGTCGGCTGCGTGTTCTGCATGACGGGCAAGAGCGGCCTGCTGCGCCAGCTCGGCGGCGCGGAGATCGTGGCGCAGGTGGCGCTGGCGCGGCGCCGGCGTCCGGTGGGCAAGGTGGTGTTCATGGGCATGGGCGAGCCCGCGCACAACCTTGACAACGTGCTGGAGGCGATCGAGCTGCTGGGCACGGTCGGCAACGTGGGCCACAAGAACCTGGTGTTCTCCACCGTCGGTGACATGCGGGCCTTCGAGCGCCTGCCGCAGGGACGGGTCAGGCCGGCGCTGGCGCTGTCGCTGCACACGACGCGCGCCGACCTGCGCGAGCGGCTGCTGCCGCGCGCACCGCGCATCGCACCCGACGAACTGGTGGAGCAGGGCGAGCGCTATGCCCGCGCCACCGGCTACCCCATCCAGTACCAATGGACGCTGCTCGAGGGCATCAACGACGGCGACGACGAGCTGGACGGCATCGCCCGGCTGCTGCACGGCAAGTACGCCGTGCTCAACATGATTCCCTACAACGCGGTGGACGGGTTGGCCTTCCGCCGCCCGTCCTGGGAGCGGGCCGCCGCCATCGCGCGCCAGCTGCACCGGCGCGGCGTGCTGACCAAGCTGCGGCAATCGGCCGGGCAGGACGTGGAGGGCGGCTGCGGCCAGCTGCGCGCCCGGGTGCAGGGCGGCGGTGCCCAGCCGGTGACCCTGGTGCGCGCCTGACCGCGGCAAAGAAAAAGGGCGCCGCGGCGCCCTTGTCTCCTCGCGCAAACGTTGCGCGTTGCTTACTTCTTGTTGCTGGCGTTGTTGGAGCGGTTGTTCTGGCTGCGGGCCATTCCGCCCTTGCGGCCGGCCTCGCGTGCCTCCTCCGAACTGAACTCGTGGGCCGTGCCTTTCTCGTGGGCGGCGCGTCCGCCCTGGCTGGCGATCTCACGCTGACGCTGGGGATCCATCGAGGCGAAGCCGCGATTGGAGCTGCCGCTCTTGCCGCCTTGGTTGTTGCCCTGGTTGTTCGATGCCATGGTGGTACTCCTGAAAAAAGCAAAGGGTTGATGGATGGCCGGCACCGCACCGGCCATGGCTGCCATTGAGCGTTGGCCCTGTGCGCGCACTCGTCAGGGCGAGGTGAAGAGCTGTGTAGGACGGCACCTTGCCCAGTTACAAGGCACGCGGCGCCGCGTGCCTTCAGGGCGGGGGCAGCACGCCGTCGTTCAGACGTTGCAACAGCGCCTGCGCCTCGGGCTGCGGCCGCCCCGACGCGGCGTCGGCCTGCAGGCTCGCCAGCAGGCGTTCGACCTGCGCCGCGGACGGCAGCACCGGGCCGAAGAAGCGGGCCTGACCGGCCTGCGCCACCAGCAGCGTGGGAAAGGTCTCCACGTCCACGTCGCCCAGCGCGTCGGCTTCGTCCTCGATGTCCACCCAGGCGAAGCGCATCCCGGGCCGGGCGGCGGCGGCCTGCTCGAACGCACCGCGCCACTCGCGGCAGGTGCCGCACCACTGCGCGCACAGGCAGATCACCTGCCAGTCGGTCGGAGGGGGGGCCGCCAGGGCGCGGGTCGACTGCATGGTGATCGCAGTTTAACGACGCGCCCCGCTCAAGCCGCGCGCGGCAGGGCCGCCCCGGTGGCGTGGCCGGGCATCCGCAACTGCAGCTGCCGGCAGGTCGCCTGCCAGGCCTGCTCCAGGCGGCGGCCGGCCTGGGCCGCGCCGTCGGGCGTGCGGTCCTCGCGCGCCCAGCGCTCGGCGGCCTCGGCGGCCGCGGCCAGCAGGTCCAGTCCCAGCAGCCGGGCGCTGCCCTTGAACTTGTGGGCTGCCGGGCCCACCGCCGCCGCCGAGGCCGATACCAGGGCATCGCTCAGTGCCGCATAGGCGCCGGCCTCGTCGTGCACGAAGGCTTCCACCAGCCCGCTCCACTGGGCGGGCGGCAGGCGGGCCGCCATCTCCTCGAAGCGGGCGGACAGCACGTCGGCCGGAGAAGCGGCCGGGACCGTCGGCGCCGCGGACGCCGTCGCCTCGGAGGCGTCGCCCAGCACGGCGGACAGCTGCTCGACGCCCACCGGCTTGGAAAGAAAGGCCGAGATGCCCGCCCGCACCGCCTGCAGCCGGGCGCCGGGCATCACGTCGGCCGTCAGCGCCACGACGGGCAGGTCGGCATAGCGGCCGCCCAGGGCGCGGATGGCGCGGGTGGCCGCCAGTCCATCCATGACGGGCATGTGGATGTCCATCAGCACGGCGTCGAAGCGGTCGGTCTGCACGATCTCCAGCGCCTCCTCGCCGTTGTCGCACAGCGTGACCTCGTGGCCGATGCTGCGCAGCACGGCCCCCAGGTAGCGCCGGTTCACCGGGTGGTCGTCCGCCACCAGCACCCGCAGCGGCTGGCTGCGCGCGGTCGCCAGGACGGCCGGCGCCTCGGCCGGCGCCTCGGCCTGGCCGAGCAGCAGGGTGAGCACGAACACCGAACCCTGGCCCGGCTGGCTGCTGGCCACCAGGTCGCCCCCCATCAGGCGCGCCAGGTTGCGCGAGATCTCCAGGCCCAGGCCGGTGCCCGAGTAGCGGCGTGACAGGCCGGTGTGCCCCGGCTCGAAGCGCTGGAACAGGCGCGCCTGCGTCGCCTCGTCCATGCCGATGCCGGTGTCGGCCACCTCGAACCGCAGCCGCCACCGCCCGCCCACCGGCGGCTCGGCGCTGACGGCGAGGCGCACCTGGCCGGCGGGCGTGAACTTGATCGCGTTGTTCAGCAGGTTGAACAGGACCTGCTTGACCCGGGTGCCGTCGCAGCGGACCCAGTCGGGCAGGTCGGGCGCCATGTCGGCCACCAGCACCAGCATGTGGGCTTCGGCCTGCAGCCGCATCAGGCCCTCGACGTCGCGGCACAGCTTGGGCAGCTGCACCGGCGCCTCGTGCAGCACGATCTTGCCGGCTTCGATGGCCGAGAGGTCCAGGATCTCGTTGAGCACCACCAGAAGGTGCTGCGCCGATTCGTCGGCGGTGGCGATCAGGTCGCGCTGCTCGCCGGTGAGCGGGGTGCGTCCCAGCAGCTGCGTCATGCCCAGCACCCCTTGTAGCGGCGTGCGCAGCTCGTGGCTCATGTTGGCCAGGAACTGGCTCTTGGTGCGGCTGGCCGCCTCCGCCGCCAGCTTGGCCTCGCGCAGCTCGTCCGCGAGTTGCTGCAGCCGCTGCTGCGCGCCGGCCTCCTGGCGCAGGCGGGCCCGCACGGCGTGCACGGTCAGGGCCAGCAGCACCAGCTGGGCCAGCGCCAGCGTGCCGATCAACACGGTCTGCCGGCGCACCACCCTGAACTGCCCATCGAGCAGGTCCGAAGTGCCCAGCGTGGCGGCCGTGGCGTATTGCTGCACCTGGGGCAGCAGGTGGTCCGTGGTCTGCATCAGCTGAAGCGCCTGGGATCGGGGCACGCGCCCGGCGGCCAGCAGTTCGTCGCCCCGGGCGATCAGCTCGTCCAGCAGCACCAGCAGCTGCTGGTGTTCGCGCCGGCCCTGCAGCAGCGACAGCGTGCTGCTGTTGCGCATCAGGTTCACGCGGCTGGCCAGGACGTCGAGGCGCTGCTGCTGCGCGCTCAGGTCGACCGGGTCGCTGCCCGCTGCCAGGGTCATCCCTAGCTCGCCGCGGAACAGGAGGAACTGCCGCTCCAGCCCGAACGCCATGCCGGTCATGGAATCGCGCCAGGCCAGTTGCTGCGCGTCCATCTCCGGCTCGAAGGTGACCCGCGCCAGCGTGATCAGCGCCGTGGCCAGGGCGACCAGCAGGGCCAGGGCCATCAGGCCGGCCAGGGCCACCGCCGCTCGGCGCGGGAACTTCACCAGCTACTCCAGCACGATGGCCTTGAGCTGCCAGATCGACCGCTGGTAGTAGCGCGTGTTGCGCAACTGCGGCCATTGGTCGAACGGGTAGATCACGAACAGCGGGCCACGCTCGCGCACCGCGATCGGCTTGTCGTCGATCAGATGGGCCACCACCACGTCGTACTGCTTCGCGTCCGAGGCAGGGATGGCGATCCGGTAGTCGTTGAGCGCGCTGGCCTGCAGCACGGTGCCGCGCGATTCCACCTGCTTCAGCAGATCGCGCAGCAGGGGGCCGGTGAATTTCTGCGGCCCCGGCACCCAGGGGGTGTGGGTGGTGAAACTGTGCTGCGGCAGCCGTTGCAGCGCGGCCAGGTCAAACTGCGCGGGCAGGCCGGAGCCCGTCTTGCCCGAAATGGTCAGCAGTGCACGTGGATTGGCGGCATGCGCGGGCAGGGCAGCCAGGCCAAGCAGCGTCAGGCACTGGCGTCGACGAAGGGAGAGAGAGTTCATGAGTCACACGCAATGCGTGACAGATTGAATCACGGACGCGGCCGTTGGTCTTAAGGTGTTTGCTTAAAGCGCGTGGTCAGGCGTAGGTCACCCAATCGGTGCAGGGCGGCGTCTCCAGGTGCGGGACGCCGTTGTAGCTCACCAGCATGTGGCGCTTGGGCGTGAAGGCGAACTCGGTGACCGCGGTATTGCGCATGCGCAGGTTCAGCTCGATGGTGACCTCCGGCCGCAGGCCCAGCACATGGCCCACGGCGGTGGAGATCGGCCCGCCGCTGCTGACGATCAGCACCGTCTGGCCGTAGTGGCTGGCGCGCACGTGGTCCAGGGCGCCGGTCACGCCGGCGGCGAAGTCCGCGTAGCGGGGCATCCCGCGCGGGCTGGCGCTGCCGGCCATCCACTGCGCCAGCCCGTCGCGCAGCAGGCGGAAGTGGTGACGCGCCATCTCGGGCGTGGTGGGCCGCTCCAGCGGACCGGGGTGGACGGCCGCGATCACGGACTCGCTGTCGTATTCGTTCAGGCCTTCCCAGGACAGGTGCTCGCCGGCCTGGTTCATTCCTTGCAGGATGCCGGCCAGGGTCTGCTTGTGGCGCCGCAGCGTGCCGGCGATCAGCCCGTCGAAGCGCAGGCCGCGGGCGGCGAAGTGCTCGCCCAGCCGCACGCTCTGGCGCAGGCCCATCTCGCTGAGCTGGTCGTAATCGTCGGCGCCGAAGGACGCCTGCCCGTGGCGCACGAGGTAGAGGGTTCCCATGAGGGCGATTCTGGCGGGGGCCGCGCCGCGCCGGCGGTCCCTTGGGCGACTGCCTGGCTGGCGCGGCGCCCTCCGGGTTTATGGCAGGCAGGCTCTCTGGACAGCGGCCCTACACTGCGCTGGCCCGGCGCTTGCGTGCCGGATGCCTTTCCCTGTGTTGTTCAACCCCTCCGAGGAGTTTCGATGAGATCCAAGACCTTGACCATGCTGGCGCTGGCCCTGGCCGCGATGGGCCTGCAGGCCCATGCGGACACGCTCAAGAAGGTGGCCGACAGCGGCAAGATCACCCTGGCCTACCGCGAGTCGTCGGTGCCGTTCAGCTACCTGGCCGGCAGCGGCCAGCCGGTGGGCATCTCGGTGGAGATCGCCAACGCCGTGGCGGCCGAGGTCAAGCGCCGCACCAACAAGCCCAACCTCGAGGTGGCCTGGCAGGCGGTGACCTCGCAGAACCGCATCCCGCTGCTGGTCAACGGCACCATCGACCTGGAGTGCGGCTCCACCACCAACAACAGCACGCGCGCCAAGGACGTGGCCTTCGCCGTCAACCATTTCTACACCGGCACCCGCTTGCTGACCAAGAAGACCTCGGGCATCAAGAATTACGCCGACCTGGCCGGCAAGACCGTGGCCAGCACCACCGGCACCACCAATGCGCAGGTCATGCGCAAGTACAACGAGGAGAAGAACCTCGGCATCAACCTGATCCTGGGCAAGGACCATTCCGACTCCATGCTGCTGGTGGACGCCGGCCGCGCGGTGGCCTTCGCGATGGACGACATCCTGCTGTACGGCCTGGTGGCGACGGCCAAGAACCCGGCTGACTGGGCGGTGGTGGGCGACTCGCTGCAGGTCGAACCCTATGCCTGCATGCTGCGCAAGGACGATCCCCAGTTCAAGCAGCTGGTGGACGGCGTGATCGGCAAGATGATGAAAAGCGGCGAGTTCGAGAAGCTCTATGCCAAGTGGTTCACCTCGCCCATCCCGCCGAACAACGTCAACCTGCAGCTGCCCATGGCGCCCGAGCTCAAGCAGAACCTCAAGGACCTGAGCGACAAGCCGGCCACCTGAGGCCGGCGCCCTCAACCGGCGGCGGCCAGCACGCGGGCGAACACCGCGCTGTCCACGTTGCCGCCGGTCAGCGCGACGCCCACGCTGCGGCCCTGCCAGCGCTCGCGCTGGCTCACGGCGGCCGCCAGCCCGGCGGCGCCGGCGCCCTCGGCCACGTTGTGCGTGTCGGCGAACAGGATGCGCATGGCCTGGCCCACCTCCTCGTCGGTCACGGCCACCACGTCCTCGGCCTCGCGCAGCACCACCTCCAGCGATTCGGCGTCGGCGATGCGGCAAGCCATGCCGTCGGCCAGCACGGTGCCCACCGGCGCCTCGACCACGCGGCCGGCCCGGAACGAGTCGAGGAAGGTGGTGGCATGCGCCGACACCACGCCCACCAGGCGCGAGCGCGCGCCGGTGTGGGCGCGGGCCGCGGCCGCCGCGCAGAAGCCCGAGCCCTGGCCGATGGGAACGAACACCACCTCCGGCTCCTGGCCGCGGGCGAAGCTCTCGAAGAACTCCACCCAGTAGCTCATGACGCCCAGGATCAGGTCGCGGTGCAGCGAAGGCACCATGTGCAGCCCGTGCTCGGCCGCCAGGGCCATGGCGTGCTCGCGCGCGGCCTGGAAATCCTCGCCATGCTCGACGAGCTCCGCGCCCAGCGCGCGCATCGCGGCGTTCTTTTCCACCGAGTTGCCACGCGGCACCACGATGGTGGCGGCCAGCCCGTGCCGGCGGGCTGCCAGGCCCACCGACTGGCCGTGGTTGCCGCGGGTGGCGCTGATCACGCCGCGCAACCCCGGCTGGGCGCGGGCCAGCCGCTCGAAGTAGGTGAGCCCGCCGCGCACCTTGAAGGCGCCGGCCGGCGTGTGGTTCTCGTGCTTGACCCACACCGTCAGCCCCAGCCGCTGGCGCAGCAGCGGCCAGGCGTACTGCGGCGTGGGCGGCATCAGGCCATGGACGGTGCGGCGCGCGGCCTCGACGTCCTCGCGGCTGAATCTCATGGCTGCTTCTCCGTCAGGGCGATGCGCACGGCCAGCCCGGCCAGCACCGCGCCCATCACATAGCGCTGGGCGCGCAGCCAGCCCTGGCTGCGCGAGAGGAAAGAGGTGAGCCCGGCCGCGCCCAGGATCACCGCGCCGTTCACCAGGGCACTGGCGGTGATCTGGACCGCGCCCAGCTGCAGGCCTTGCAGAAGCACGCTGCCACGCTGCGGATCGAGGAACTGCGGCAGGAAGGACAGGCTGAACATGGCCACCTTGGGGTTGAGCACATTGGTGATGAAGCCCATGCGCAGCAGCTTGCCCGTGCCGTGCGGTGGCAGTACGCGCGGCGCGAACGGCGCCGTGCCGCCCGGCCGCACCGCCTGCCAGGCCAGCCACAGCAGGTAGGCCGCGCCGGCCAGCTTGATGGCACCGAAGGCGAACGGCACGGCCAGCAGCAGCGCCGTCAATCCCAGTGCCGCGCCCAGCAGGTGCACGATGAACCCGAACAGCACGCCGGCCAGCGAGACCAGGCCGGCGCGCCGGCCTTGGCACAGCGTGCGCGAGACGCAATAGACCATGTTGGGCCCGGGCGTGAGCGCCATGGCTCCAGTGGCGAGGGCGAACCAGCCGAGTTCGTGCCAGGTGAGCATCAGAGGCCTTTCGATTCCAGCCGCACGCGCCCGTGCGGGGTGAGCAGGGTGGCGCACAGGTTGGGCAGGCCCTCGCGCAGCTCGACCCCGCGCAGCTCGATGGCCTCGTAGGCGCGGCGCAGCGCGGCCGCCTGCGGGTGCGTCACGGCCAGCGACTGCAGGCGCAGGCCCGACTCGGGCAGGGCCGGCGCCGGGTGGGTGTCGCCCCATTCGATCAGCGTGGGCAGCGCGCCGTCGCACAGGCGCTGGCCGTCGGCGCGCAGGGCGATGCGCCAGCGCAGCAGGCCGCGCGGCGTCATGCGCGAGGCCTCGGCCACCTCGCCGCGGTCCATGCCCTGCGCCCGCAGCGCGGCGACACCTGCGTGCACGTCGGGCACGCGGGCGACGAAGTGGACCAGCTGTGGACCCTGGTCGGCGATGCGGGTGCGCAAGGCGTCCGAGTCCATGTCGAACCAGCGCCGGCCGGGCCGGCGTGCCGCCGGGTCGGCGCCGGGATTGACGGCGATGATCTCCAGGTAGGCGCAGGGGTAGTCCACCGTCGCGATGCGCAGCAGCCGGTTGTGCGTGCCCATCAGCGGATGCTCGCCGCCCGGGCCCGGGGTGGCGCCCAGCGTGGCCTCGCACCAGGCGACGCCCTGGTCCAGGCTGGCGGCCACCACGACCAGGTGATCGAGCCGTGCCGTCATCTCACAGCCTCACCGTGCCGTCCACGCAGGTGACGCTGGCGCCGCCGATCCAGACCGTGTCGCCCTCACGCTCCACGTGGACCCGGCCAGCCCGAGCCAGCGCGGTGCCCTGGGCCGCGACGTAGCGCTCGGGCGCGAGGCCGGCGCCGATCAGCCACTGGGCGATGCCGGCATTCAGGCTGCCGGTGACCGGGTCCTCGGCCATGCCGTTGTTGCCGGGGAAAAAGGCGCGCACCTCGAAGGCGCAGTCGTCCGCCGCGCCGCGCGCGCCGACCACGCCCACCTTGCCCCTCGGACCCACGACGCCCACGTCCAGGCCGGCCAGCACCGCGGCGTCCGGCTTGAGCGCCAGCACCTGCTCGGCCGAGCCCAGCATCACGCCGCGCCATTTCGGCCCGTTGTCGCACCAGGCGTGCGCCACGATGTCGGCGCGCGCCACGCCCAGGCCGCGGGCGATCAGCGCCAGATCCGCCTCGTCCAGGGGACCGCTGCGCAGCAGGGGAGGTGCGGCGAAGGCCAGGCGTTCGCCATCGCGGCGGATGCGCACCAGCCCCACGCCGCATTCCTGCACCACGTGCTCGCCGCGCGGCCGGCCGCCGGCCTGCAGCCAGGCATGGCAGCTGCCCAGCGTGGGATGGCCGGCGAAGGGCAGCTCGCGGCCCGGGCAGAAGATGCGCACCCGGTAGTCGGCGCCGGGCTGCGTGGGCGGCAGCAGGAAGGTGGCCTCGGACAGGTTGGTCCAGTTGGTGAAGCGCTGCATCTGCTCGGTCGACAGGCCGGTGCCGTCCAGCACCACGGCCAGCGGGTTGCCGAGGTAGGGCACGGCGGTGAAGACGTCGACTTGCTTGAAGGGGCGCAGGTTCATGGGGGTGTCTCTCAGGAAAGCGCGAGGTCCAGGACGCCGCGCGCAGCCGGCAGGCCGGCGACGCCGGCGTACCAGCGGTCCAGGTGCGGGCGCGGGCGGTGCGCCAGCGGCAGGCCGCGCCAGCGGTGCAGCTCGCAGGCGATGGGGATGTCGGCCATGGTGAAGGCGGCACCGGCCATGAAGGCCTGGCCGGCCAGGTGGGCGTCCAGCAGGTCCAGCAGCGGCTCGGTCGCGGCCACGGAAGCGTCGACCTGATCCTGCCGGCGCTGCGGCGCCGGCGTGCGCACCAGCTGGAGGAAGGCCTCGCGGCCGGCGCGGTTCAGCGTGGTCTGCTGCCAGTCCATCCAGCGCTCGGCGTCGAAGCGCGCCGGCAAGGCCTCGGGATACAGACGGCCCGGCGCGTGGCGGGCCGCCAGGTAGCGCACGATCACGTTGGATTCCCACAGCAGGAAGCCCTCGTCGTCCACCAGCGGCACCAGGCCATTGGGGTTGCGCGCCCGGTAGGCCGGCGTGCCGACGACGCCGAACTCGCCGCCGGCGTCGATGCGCTCGAACGGCAGCCCAAGCCACTGCACGGCCAGCACCACCTTGCGCACGTTGATGGACGACAGCCGGCCCCAGATGCGCAGCATGGTCAACCCTGGCGCTGTTCGCGGATGGTCGCAGCCAGCGCGGCGATGCCGGCGTCGATCTGCCCGCGGCTGGCGGTGACGAAGGACAGGCGCAGGGACCTGGCGGCTTCCGGCCCATCGGGCCCGCCGGCGAAGAAGGGGGCGCCCGGGACGAAGGCCACGCCCTTGTCCACCGCCCGCGGCAGCAGCCGGGCGGCATCCATGCCCTCGGGCAGCCGCGCCCACAGGAACATGCCGCCGGCAGGCTGGTTCCATTCGACGCCCAGGCCGGCCATCTCGCGCGACAGGGCAGCCAGCATCGCGTCGCGCTGCGCCTGGTAGAGGGCGCGGATGGTGGGCACGTGCCGGTCCAGGAAGCCGTCCTGCATCACCTGCGCCACCAGGCGCTGGTTGAGGCCGGGGCTGTGCAGGTCGGCGGCCTGCTTGGCCTGCAGCAGCTTGGGGTACAGGGCGGGCGGCGCCACCAGGAAGCCCAGGCGCAGGCCGGGCGCCAGCACCTTGGAGAACGAGCCCAGGTAGAGGCAGCCCTCGGGGTGGCGGGCGGCCAGCGGCGCCGGCGGCGGCACGTCGAACCACAGCTCGCCGTAGGGGTTGTCCTCGACCAGGGGCAGGCCCAGCGCGGCGGCGGTCTGGACGACGGCGGCGCGGCGCGCTTCGCTCATGGTGCGGCCGGTGGGGTTCTGGAAATTGGGCAGCAGGTAGGCGAAGCGCGCAGGCGCCTCGCGCTGGGCCCGGGCCAGGTCGTCGACCGCGATGCCCTGGGCGTCGCTGGCCACGCCCACGACCTCGGGCTCCATGGGGGCGAACGCCTGCAGCGCACCCAGGTAGGTCGGCGTCTCCACCAGGATGCGCGAGCCGGCGTCCACCAGCACCTTGGCCACCAGGTCCAGGCCCTGCTGCGATCCGGTGGTGATCAGCACCTGGGCCGGATCCACCCGCCAGGGCAGCCCGGCGGCGACCATCTCGCGCAAGGGACCGTAACCCTCGCTGGCGGCGTACTGCAGGGCGGCCCGGCCGTCGTCCTGGAGCACGCGCTCGCAGGCCGCCTGGAACTCGGCCACGGGGAAGGTGCTGGGCGAAGGCAGGCCGCCGGCGAAGCTGATCACGCCCGGCCGCTCGGTGAGCTTGAGCAGCTCCCGGATCACCGAGGGGTTCATGCGTTCGGCGCGGCGCGCCAGCGTCCAGGCGGTGGCGGGCGCGGTGGGCAGGTCGTTCAGCTTCATGGCGGGATTCCTCTGTCTGGGCGAATGCAGCGCTCAGGCCGCGCGGGGACGCACCGGCATGCGCTTGCCGATGAACACGGTGGCGATGACGGCGACGGCGAAGCCCAGCGTCACTGCATCCAGCCGTTCGCCCAGCAGGGGCACGGCGAACAGCATGCTCAGGAAGGGCTGGACCAACTGCACCTGGCTCACGCGCACCGTGCCGCCCAGGGCCAGGCCGCGGTACCAGGCGAAGAAGCCCAGCCACATCGAGAAGACGGCCACGTAGGCGAAGCCCCACCAGGCCGGCGCCGGCAGCGGCGTCTGCGGCCGGGTCGACCAGGCGGCGGGCAGCGTCAGCGGCAGCGCGATGAGCAGCGCCCAGCAGATCACGTGCTCGGCCCGCATGCGCTGCGACAGGCGCGCGCCCCAGCCGTAGCCGATGGCGGCGCAGGCCATGGCGGCCAGCAGCAGCGCGTCGGCGGGATGCAGCGACAGGCCGCTGGTGCCCGAGCGCAGCAGGGCGAACAGCACCACCAGCACGCTGCCCAGCGCGGCGCAGGCCCAGAAGCCGGCAGACGGGCGCTGGCGGTGCAGCCAGGCACCGACCGCGGCGGTGGCCAGCGGCAGCACGCCCACGATCACGCTGGCGTGCACCGCTTCGACGTGGCGCATGGCGATCGAGGTGAAGAGCGGAAAGCCGAACACCACGCCCGCGGAGGTGATGGCCAGCGGCCACCAGTCCTCGCGCCGCGGCCAGGGCGCGCGGGTGGCCAGCAGGAAGCCGGCCGACAGCAGGGCCGCCACCACGGCGCGGCCCAGGGCGATGAACACGCCCGACATCTGCGGCGCCTCGGGCGTGCCCACGGCCAGCCGGGTCATGGGCAGCGTGAGCGCGAAGATGGCCACGCCCAGCAGGCCCAGCCAGAGGCCGCGGATCTCGTCGCTTCTCATACCGTGAGCATCCAGGCGGCGGTGAGCGCCAGCACCAGCGCCAGCGCGCGGTTGAACCACAGCAGGCGCCGGCCCCGCGCCAGGAAGCCGCGCAGCATGGAGCCGGCCAGGGCGTAGAGGAAGTTGCTGCTGAAGGCGAAGCCGATCATCAGCAGGCAGATCAGGGCCAGGCGCTCACCCGGGTTGGGCGCCGGCTGGCCGCCGGCGTTGACCACCCAGCCCGCGGTGAGCGTCAGCGCCAGCATCCAGGCCTTGATGTTGAGGAACTGCAGGCCCACGCCCTGGGCGAAGCCGATGTCCAGCCGCCGCTCGTCCACCCGTGCCAGCTCGCCGGCGCCAGCCAGCTTCCAGGCCATCCACAGCATGTAGGCCACGCCTGCCAGCTTGACGGCCCAGCGCAGCGGCGGCAGGCCGGTGACCAGCGCGCCCAGCCCCAGGCCGCTGGCCAGCATTAGCAGGGTCCAGCCGGCCGGCACGGCCAGGCAGAAGCGCAGCGCGCGCCGCAGGCCGTGGTTGGCTGCCAGCGCGGTGGACAGCGTGGTGTTGGGCCCCGGCGAGAAACTCATCGCCGTGCAGAACACCAGCAGCGCCGCGAGTTCGCTGGCGGTCATGGCAGGCGCCTGGATTGCGGTTTCATGCCGGCCACTGTAATCTGCGCCACCAGTACACCACCAGTACAGTTGGCCAGATCAGTTGGACATCTGTACCGGTCGCCAGGGCAGTACACGAAGGGCGCGCCATGCTGATGAAGACCTCCTCCCAGTCGCTGACCGAACAGCTGTCGGCGCGCTTTGCCGAGCGCATCCGCACCCGGCTGCTGGCGCCCGGCGCGCGGCTGCCCTCGGTGCGCCAGTGCGCGCAGCAGCAGGGCGTGAGCCCGTCCACCGTGGTGGCCGCCTACGACCAGCTGCTGGCCGAGGGCCTGGTGGAGGCGCGCAAGAACCGCGGCTTCTTTGTCAGGGAAACGCCGGCGTCGGGGGCGGATGCCGGCACCCGCCCGCCCGACAGCGCGCCGGACGCCGCGGCGGCGGCCCACGAGGGCGGCTGGTCCGTGGCGCACTGGATCGCGCGGCGGCCGCCGGCTTCGCCGGTCAATGCCACCGCCCTGATCCGCGGCATGTTCCACCAGGTGAGCAACAAGCCGCAGCCGGGCATGGGCGTGCTGCCGCCGGAGTGGCTGGAGTCCACCTTCATGGCGGCGGCGGTGCGCAAGGTGACTTCGACGCGCGCGCTGCACGAGTTCTCGCTGCGCTACGGCGAGCCCCTGGGCGACGGCGGCCTGCGCCGCGCGCTGGCCAGGAAGCTGGCCGCGCTGAGCGTGCCGGCCAGCCCGGAGCAGATCATCACCACGGTGGGGGCAACGCATGCGCTGGACATCGTCAGCCGCAGCTTGCTGCGCCCGGGTGATTTCGTGATGGTGGAGGAACCGGGCTGGGCGGTGGAGTTCGCGCGGCTGACGGCGCTGGGCATGCGCCTGCTGCCGATGCCGCGCCGCCCGGACGGGCCCGACCTGGAGGTGATGGCGCGCTACTGCGAGGTGCATGCCCCCAAGCTGTACGTCAGCGTGAGCGTGCTGCACAACCCCACCGGCTACTGCCTGTCGCCGGGCAGCGCGCACCGCGTGCTGCAGCTGGCCAACCAGCACGGCTTCCACATCGTCGAGGACGACACCTACAGCCACATCGCGCCGCCGCATGCCTCGCGGCTGTGCGCGCTGGACGGCCTGCAGCGCACCATCCACGTCAGCGGCTTCGCCAAGATCCTGGCGCCCAACTGGCGGGTCGGCTTCCTGGCCGCCCACCCCTCCCTGATCGAGCAGCTGCTGGACACCAAGCTGCTGGGGACGCTGACCACGCCGGCGCTGCTGGAGAAGGCGCTGGCGCTGTGCATCGAGCAGGGCCAGCTGCGCCGCCATGCCGAGCGCATCCGCACGCGGCTGGACGCGGCGCGCAGCCGCAGCGTGAAGCTGGCGCTGGCGGCCGGCTGCAGCTTCGCGGCCGAACCGGCGGGCCTGTTCGGCTGGGTGGACACCGGCGTGGACACCGACGAACTGGCCCAGCGCATGCTGGACGAAGGCTACCTGCTGGCGCCCGGTGCGCTGTTCCACGCCGAGCGCAAGCCCAGCACGCTGATGCGCATCAACTTCGCGACCACGCAGGACGCGGCGTTCTGGAGGAAGTACTCGGAGCTTGTGCGGCGAGGCTGAACGCGGACACGCGCGCCCGCCTCACAGCATCTCGTCGGGCGCGAAGGGGGCGATCAGGCGCACCAGCAGCCGCAGCCGCAGGCTGGCCTCGGGCTCTTGGTCGGTGCCGGGGAAGGCCGCCCCGGGCGGTGCCTGCCAGCGCAGGCCGTCGTCCTGCAGCACCACACGGTAGGCGCCGGTGGCGAACGTTGTAGTGATCAGTTCGGCGGCCTGCTGCGACAGCACGCGGCTGCGGATCACCAGCGCGACCTCGCTGTTCTGCAGCTGCGAGCGCAGGTCCAGGTTCATGGAGCCGATGACGGCCAGCCGCCGGTCGATGATCACCGCCTTGGAATGCAGGCTGGCGCGCGAGCTGCCGGACTTGGAGCCGCCGGCGCCGCTGCCCAGGCCGAAGCCGCTGCGGCCGCGCCCGCTGCCGCGGCCCGAGCCGGACAGGCTGCCAGCCGTTCCGGGGTCGGCGCGCATCTCGTGCAGTTCGACGCCCAGGCGCAGCAGGTCGGGGCGGTGGCGCGCGTAGCCGGCGTGCGCGGCCGGCGCGTCGTTGGAGGCCAGGGAGTTGGTCAGCACGCGCACGGGGATGCCGCGCGCGCGCAACTTGGCGAAAGTGGCCATCATCTGCGGCCCCGGCACGAAGTAGGGCGAGATGATGAGGACCTCCTGCCGGGCCTGCTCCATCAGTTGCAGCAGGCCGTCGATCACGGTCTCGCTCGTGTCCGCCTCGCCTTCGTCCGGTCCCACCTTGTCGGGCTTGTCGACCAGCAGCACGGAAGGTGCCCACACCAGGGGCACGCGCTGCAGGTCCAGCGGCGGCCGCCGTTCCTGGGCCACTGCGGCGGGCGAAACGCCGGGCAGCACCGTGTCCGGCGAGGCCGCCGGCAGGGATGCGGGGATCGCCCGCGCCGGCAGGGGCGGACGCGAGGGGTCGTCGGGGGGCGACGTCTGGCGCTGCTCGCGCAGGCGGTCCAGGTCGCCTTGCGACAGAAGCGTCTGCACCGGATAGGCCAGCTCGTCGTTCCAGTAGCGGTCGAAGCTGCGCGACATGTCGCGCACGATGCGGCCGGCCGCCAGCACGTCCAGGTCGACGAAATTGCTTTTCTCGCCGCTGCCGAAGTAGGCGTCGCCCAGGTTGCGCCCGCCGGTGATGCCCCAGGCGTTGTCGGCCAGGAACAGCTTGTTGTGCATGCGCTTCTGGATGCGCTCCACGTCGTGCAGCGAACCCAGCAGCCGGCCTATGAGCGAGCCACGCGGGCCCGGCAGCGGGTTGAACAAGCGGATGTCCACGCCCGGCTCGAAGGCCAGCCGCAGCACCTGCGCGTCCTCGCCCACCGTGTTGAAGTCGTCCAGCAGGATGCGCACGCGCACGCCGCGCCGGGCCGCTTCGCGGATGCGCTGCAGCAGCAGCTCGGTGCTGGCGTCGGCATGGATGGCGTAGTACTGCAGGTCCAGGCTGCGCTGGGCCCCTTCGACCAGCGCCAGGCGGCTGGTGAAGGCGGTGTCCACGTTGCCCAGCAGGTGGAAGCCGGAATCGCTGCGCGCTCCCGCCTGGGCCTGCCGCTGCTGCGAGAGCCGGCCCAACGGCGTTTCTTCCGGCGCGCTGAAGGCTCGCGAAGGCGTGCGCTGCACATTGGCGGGCAGGCTGGCACAGCCGGCCAGGGAAGCCAGGGTCAGCAGGACCATCAGCTGCCACAGCAGCAGCCAGCCGGCAGGCTGCTGGCGGGAGGGGTAGTCGGCGTGCAAGCGCAACATTTGCGGTCACTGTAGCCCGCTGCTGCCCGGCCGTGGGGCCGTCAAGGTCAGCCGTTGGCGCGATCGCGAGCCGGACAATGGCTTACAGCAGGCCGCCAGGCGGACGGGCTCAGCTGAGCGCTTCCCAGCGCTCCAGAGCGGCCATCAGCGCGTCCTCGATCTCGGCATTGCGTTGGGTCAGTTGGGTGGCACGCGCTGGGTCGCCGGCGTACAGGCTGCCGTCGGCCAGTTGGCCGGCGATGGCGCGCTGCTCCGCTTCCAGGGTCTCGATGCGGGCAGGCAGGGCTTCGAGTTCGCGCTGGTCCTTGTAGCTCAGCTTTTTCTTGGGCGCAGGAGGGTCGCCCTTGGCCTGGGTGGCCGGGGACGTCTGCTTGCCCCTGTCCGCTGGCCTGGCGGCTGAAGGTGCCGCGGCCAGGGCTTGGGCCCGGCGCGACTGCAGCAACCAGTCCTGCACGCCGCCTTCGTACTCGCGCCAGCGGCCCTCGCCCTCGTAGGCGATGGTGCTGGTGACCACGTTGTCCAGGAAGCTGCGGTCGTGGCTGACCAGGAACACCGTGCCTTCGTAGTTCTGCAGCAGGTCTTCCAGCAGCTCCAGCGTTTCGATGTCCAGGTCGTTGGTCGGCTCGTCCAGCACCAGCACGTTGGCCGGCCGGGCGAACAGGCGTGCCAGCAGCAGCCGGTTGCGCTCGCCGCCTGACAGCGAACGCACGGGCGACTGCGCGCGCGCCGGCGAGAACAGGAAGTCCCCGAGGTAGCTCTTGACGTGCTTGCGCTGCCGGCCGATCTCGATCCACTCGCTGCCGGGGCTGATGAAGTCCTCCAGCGCTGCATCCAGGTCCAACGCGTCGCGCATCTGGTCGAAGTACGCCACCTGCAGGTTGGCGCCCTGGCGGACCTTGCCGCTGTCGGGCGCCAGCTCGCCCAGGATCAGCTTGAGCAGGGTGGTCTTGCCCGCGCCGTTGGGGCCGATCAGGCCGACCTTGTCGCCGCGCAGGATGGTGGCGCTGAAGTCGCGCACCACGGCCTTGTCGCCGAAGGACTTGGACACCTCGGTGAGCTCGGCCACGATCTTGCCGCTGGGCAGTCCGGAAGCGACATCGAGCTTGACCCGGCCCAGCGCCTCGCGCCGCGCCGCGCGGGTCTGGCGCAGCGTCTCCAACCGGTTGATGCGGCCCTGGGCGCGGGTGCGGCGCGCCTCCACCCCCTTGCGGATCCAGACTTCCTCCTGCGCCAGCAGCCTGTCGGCCTTGGCGTTGAGCACCGCCTCCTGCGCCAGCTGTTCCTCCTTCAACGCTTGGTAGCGGCTGAAGTTGCCGGGATAGGAGCGCAGCTGGCCACGGTCCAGCTCGACGATGCGCGTAGCCACCCGGTCCAGGAAGGCACGGTCGTGCGTGATGGTGACCACGCTGCCCTTGAAGTCCAGCAGCAGGCCTTCCAGCCACTCGATGGCCTCCAGGTCCAGGTGGTTGGTGGGCTCGTCCAGCAGCAGCACGTCGGGCCGGGTGACCAGGGCCTGAGCCAGCGCCACCCGCTTCTTGGTGCCGCCGGACAGCTGGCTGATTACGGCTTGCGGTGGCAGGTGCAGGCGCTGCAGCGTCTCTTCTACCCGCTGCTGCCAGTTCCAGCCGTCCTGCGCCTCGATCCGGCGCTGCAGCGCGTCCAGGTCGCCATCACCCTGGGTGTAGGCGTTCACCAGCGCCAGCACCGGGGCCAGGCCCTCGCGCACGGACTCGAACACCGTGGCCTGCCCGGCCAGCAGCGGCTCCTGCGCCACATAGGCGATGCGCAGGCCCTGC